>JADLCD010000135.1 GCA_020847395.1 Chitinophagaceae bacterium | reverse complement strand
TCCGCAGAGTCTCAACGCCAAGCCTTTTGTGCGTGAGCTGGACTCTGCGAGGCATTATCATCGTCTCTGCCTTATCAAATCTACATCATCTTTACATGGCAGGAGTTTTAATTACAAACTTTGATTCCCCGCCTACCGCAGAGTCCAGCCTACACACATAGCCGGGCACTGAGACTCTTCGGAGAAATTCACTCTGGGCGGGAGAAAAAAGCATGAAACTCTGCGGGGAAAGAAAGCTGATGAGATTTTTTCTGATGTTAAAAGCGCTGATAAAACTTTAATGGAGAAGCTGCGGTTATTGGATACGCTGGAAGATAAAGACAAACAAAGCCTCTACCACATCATTGATACTTTCATAGCTAAGAAAAAATTAAAAGATAATCTCTCTAACGTTTTACAGGAAGCATAAAAAAACCGCTACGCTTTGTAACGGTTCAATACATTATATCATCAGGCTAATAAATAAAAAACATTTCACATTATATCAACCAGCTTTTCTTTAATCTCAATGATGGTGTATGGGTCATGTGTAATTTTAAAAATCCTTTTCGTTTTATCTATTCCAATAAAATCCCCGTCCTCAATATCTTTTAAATGATAATAAGTTTGCCCATCAAGTTCTAATTCATAAACATCATTTGGGTTAATCATTTGCAACTCTTCTTCGCTTAGAATATTTTTAAGGTTTTTAAACTCATTATTTTCAAAACTCTTAACCCAAAAATTCCGGGCATCAATCTTATCAATATCAGGATTTATTTCTCTAACACCTGGACTGCTATACCCGATAAATATACCATAAGCAACCTCTAAATTAATTTCAGTAAAATCTTGAAGGTTTTTATCAAACACCTTAATTCCTTTTATTTCAAAGCAATCTCCCTTTTTATCTTCATACTTATTTAAAACATCAGTCCTTAAAGAAAATTTTGTATAGTTTGAGCTTTCTTTTTTAAAGCCAGTAAGTATTCCTTCACTTAATTGTTGTTTGATATTTATAAACTTTACTGGCAGCAATGAAAATATTTTAATAACAAGCTCTACTTGATTTTTAAAAGCACTATCATCCTTTTTAAAAAGCTTAAACATATTTAAACTATTTTGGAAATTTTGTGAACCAATTATACTGCATGTTTCCGAAAAACCCTATTTCAGTTTTTAAACCGGCTCTCAAAAACTGTCGTCTTGCTGGGTCAATCAATGAATGTTGAATGGTATTTAATTTCCAAACATTTATTCTGTTATTTACCATCCAATTAGGAAGCCCCATTGCCTTTTGAGTTTTTTGCGATATGATAGCATGATGAAATTCTGTACTTATTCGCTGGAATACAACCTGTCCTTGTTTATTTGTAGTTCTAATAAAATCAAGGGTTTCAGTTCCTCCTCTCAATGCTTTGTATTCAGCAAATGTTGAGCCGCCTTGCGGCAATCTTCTTAGCAATGCACCTCCCAATCCTTTCATTAACTCTTTTGCTAATAACCCCACACCAATCATATCCTCAACATTAAACCCTGATGCGTATGTAACTCCCGAAACCATAAAGTTTCGTTTATTAGCATAAGATTGGGCTGTTGATGCTAAAACATTTGCAGTATTTTCTGAAAGACCATTTCCAACAAATTTCCCAAGTCTGGTATTAGCAACATTCGCTTTTTCCTCTGCACTCCAATTATGACCCGCTGGTCCAGAATATAAACTTTGATATCCTGCAAGGTCGCTTGCTATAGGAGTTAATACTTTTGAATAACCTGATGGGTCATACCAACCGGCTTCTGAAAGTTTCCCATTGTTTTGCATGACACCGCCTTCATGCCAACTCCAATTAGTAGTAGTAGTTCGCCATGTTCCGCCTCTGGCTGCTGCTGCTGGAACAAATTTTGTTTCACTGGTTGATTGGGTTTGCCCTTCTTTTGTTCCATTTTCTTTCGGCTTATCGGGGTCATCGCCATCAGGGTCATTAAACAAAATTGGATTACCACTAAAGCACATGTAAGGGCTCTCATAATCCTTTATTACAGGGTCAATATTCCAACGGCGAACTAATCTGCTGTCATATTCCCAATATTCCGCAGTATAACTATTTCCCTCGCCTTTAATTTCAGGAGATTGCTCCATACCGTTAAATCCAAACCTTCCAAGTGTACCATACTTCCTTCCTGGCATTATCATACCGCCGGGATAATAATCATTCGCACTAACCACATTTGCTATATAATAATCAATCGTATTGCCGTTGGTGCTTACCGCAACTTTTTCATCACTTACCGTTGCTAATACGTTACCGAGGTGGTTTGTTAATTCAAAGAGCTTTTTATTTCTTTCAAAGATAGCTAAACTACCACTATTGCCACTGCCTAAGTTGGTGAGGGCGGGCGAGGAAATGCTGAGGTCTTTATTAATATTATATACGCCCAGCCGGCTGCTGCCATACAGGTGCAGTTCGCTTTGGGTAAAATGCCCGCTGTTTATAGTGCTGTTTTGTTCGTATATACTTAGGGTATTGCCCTGCGCGTCTCTTACATAAGCAGTGGTAGTGGTAGCGCCCGCCTTGGTTACCGCTTTATTTATGCGGTTGCCGGCAGCATCGTAGGTATATGTTATAATGCTGTTGTCTGTTTTGTGTATACTTTCAATTTTACCATATACCGTCCAGGTAATGTTGGTAATGCCTTCTTTGGTATCTTTTACCAGGTTTCCTATTTTGTCGTAATCATAATTGTTTGCCGGCTGGTCATCTATATCTTCCGTATAGTTGGCTGCAGCCACGGCATCTCTTACCCCTGCCAATTGGTTGGTATTATTTTTATAGTTGTAGGTAAGGTTATCCATTGCTTTTTGAGCGCCGGTTTTATTACCGTTCCTGGTATAGGTAAGTATGTTGCCATTGGCATCATAGCTTATACGTTCTTTATAGTCATCTAAAGCAAGCGGTGTAAAGCTGTTATTATTGTTGTTTAACCCGCCGTATGCGTCCATAGCAGTAATGCGGTTTAACTGGTCGTAGGTATATGCGTATACACGCGCATCGCCAAGCTTAGGTATATTTACCGCCATGCTGCTGATATTACCGTTGTATAATGGTTTGGCGTTGCTGCCAAAAGCATTGGTAATACCTGCAAAAGCATTGCTGTTGGTTATGGGCGTGTAGTCGTTGCCGTAATATTGCAGGCTAAAGCCAAAAGCATCCCGCGCCACTAAGCGGTTTGGGCTGCTGTTTATGCCATCCTGCCCGGCATCATAGGCGCCTGTGCCAACGGCAGTACTGTTTACGCCTTTTAGCCAGCCCTGTAATGTATATGCATAATCAAGCCCCTGCACCTGCTGATCGCCCAATACCATGCGGCTCAGCGGGCCGTGCTTATAATACCGGTAATACGCATCGTGCTCCCAATGCACCTGGTTGGCACTGGTAAATACATCTGTCAGGCGATTTTCCGCATCGTACTCATACCGGTGATAAAACGCATCGGGCTGGGTGATGTATTTTTTAGTAACGGGGTCGTATAACCGCGGCTGATAGCTTACAGTATTTACTTTGCCGCTTATTAAATCGTAGCTGTAGGCAACCCGTTTATACCGGCTGCCGTTCTGTGTCATTACGCCTGCACTTCCATAATCCTGCAACAGGGTATCTACATTGCCATGTATATCATAATTATAAAAAGCGGCATAATCGTAGTTGCTAATATCGCCCGCCCGGCTGAAAACCGTAAAGGATACGCGGTTACGCAGGTTACCCCTTTCACGCAAAATATAAGGCGACAAATCTTTATGCAGGTAGCTTTCTTTAGCAGCCTGGTCATATACCGTAAGCGTAACCTGCTGCCTGCGGGCAATATTACTGTTGTACCAGTTTTGCAGATTTACAGGGTTGCGGCTTATATTGCTGGTAATAGCAGGTGAGCCATTATCAATTTGTCCTACTTCGGTTATGCGTCCCAGGTAGTCGTAGCGGGTATAGCTATACCTTATGCCCTGCCCTTCGGTGCCATCTGTTAAAGCCTGTTTGGCATTTTGAGAAATGGCGAGTCGCCCAAGCCTGTCGTACCAAAATTCAGATTTACCGGCATCTGGTGTGCGTTGCTCCACTACCTGGTTAAGTGTGTTATAACGATATTGGGTCGGCAGTTCATGAGCTGGCAATAGAACGGTATTATTCTCCCTGGCAGTTTTTACCTGCTGCAACCAGGTTTCATCGTAATTGGGCTTAACGCCTTTTGGCGGCACTGTTTTTATAAGGTTACCTGCCTGGTCGTAATAATACAATGTGTAGTGATATTCGCTTACCGGTTGTATTACTGTAAAGCTTTCGTGCTGTGCCGCTTCAAGGCATTTGTTTATGTATGTTTTCATAAACTCCCCACGCACAGAATCGCTGTAAGCATTATATCGCTCGTATCCACGGCTGATGGAAAAGTTTGTACTATCGGCACAGGGGCTATCATCTATCACTTTAAATGGTATGGCGTTGGGTGTATTTTTGCCACACAGGAGTATATCTGCATATTGAACCGGGGTTGTAGTATCACTATTACAAACCTCGAGTGTTTTGCCCACTGATGCGTAAATAGAATCAATCTGGCTGTAAGTATAGGAGGCGCCTCTTTCCCTATTGAAATACGCGGTAAATTTTGTTTTACAATCAACAGGAGGGCATAAAGCACTTTCTTTAGGTGTAGCGGGATTAGCTGCATCATTAAAATCTTCAAAGAAAATAAGTTCATCATTAGAGCCATAATATTTCACCCAGTCAACCTGCGCGTTGAGACCCTGCTGAAACCCAAGATGCATTCCAATTCTATCTATAAAACTTCTACCATCTCTTGGTAATTTAAACACCAGCTTTCCTTCATAATATACACGGAAAGAATCTGTTTTTACTGATATTTTAATAACCCGCCAATCCTGGAAATCTTTAAAGCTAAAAGAAGTATCATAAGTGAGTTTACCCCTGAGGCGATACCATGAGCAATGAGGGCAATTAGGTACGAAATCAACTGCAAAGTCTTCGTCAATATCATTTGGATTTGTATTAATACTATGCGTATTGGTTCCTAATACCACATCACCGCCTTCGTTTGGTGTAACAAAGTTTTTGATACGAAGTTCAAATGCGTATTCATTGTTTATGCAGAATCCCCTTGAGTTATAGTAACCAAAAAAGCCATAATACATTGTATCAAAAGCAGCAGGCATATGTAATATTCCATTGCTGATGAGTTGCTGTTGATCAGTAGAAATTTGTAATTGGTCTGTTTTGTTAGCCACACCTCCCGCAGTCCAATATGCAGATGGTAACCCGGTGTTAACACCATTATTATTTATCTGGTCATAATGTTTGGTAAAATTGTCTGCAATATATGTAAGTGAGTCTGTGAGACTTAAACGGCAGGCATCAAGCATAATACCTGAAGCTTTATATATAGAATCAATTTGGCTATAGGTGTAATTTGTTTTTTGTTTTTGATTATAGTAATTGGTAAATGCAAGCTGGCAGTTATTATTACCCGAGCAATTGAATGCCGGATCAACAGTAGCCATCCGGGTTGTATCATTAAAGTCTTCAAAATACATTGTGCTGTCATTAACATCAGCAACCCTCACCCAGTCTACTGCACCCTGGCGACCGCGCAAGCCCAAACCAAAATTCTGTTGATTGGCTATAGGTGCAGACGGATCACGGTCGTACTCATATACTTTTTTACCGTTATAATACAATTCATATTTGGCAGGCTTTACTACCGCCTTAATGGTCATCCAGTTTAAAGTTGCATCCGCGCTGGTATCAACCAATATGCTTACAGGAATAGTTTTGGTGGGATATCCTCCATAGTTATAGTTATATAAATCTATGCTCTTTATATAGAGTCCTGCAGCATCTCTGTAAAACGTAGCCTGTATACTTCTGTAGCCCAGGTAAAACACATCGCCATAAAGTGCATCCTTCAAAAACTTAAACTTTGTTTCTATGGTATATCCGTTATTAGTACAAAATGCATTAAAGTCAAACTGATAATTATTGTACCATGTACCCGGAAGCGCACGGATACTGTCTGGCAATACTACTATTCCATCCTTAATGATTTGTTTATCATAAAAAAGTTGCCCTTCCTGCGAATTTCGTACATGTTTAACCCTGCCAGGTTTTGCATTTACATAAAAGCTGTCAACAATATTTTTAAGCGTATCACTGTTGTATTGAGTAGTGCCACACACATCCAATCCTTTACCACAGGTTTTACGATACAGGGAATCTATCTGGCTGAATGTAAACGAAGTACCTTTTTGCTGATTGAAGTAATTGGTGAAGGATTGCTCGCAACTTAACGAAGGTTGCGGACACAAAAATGACGGTGATATCTGCGCCCTGTTTGCCGCATCATTATAATCTTCTGCGCAAACTACATTATTATTCCCGTCATATATTTTAAACCAATCTATAGCAGCCTGGTAATCAAGAAAACTCAAGGTAAAGGCTCCTCCATTCATAAGTGGAGCATCCATTCTCGGCGCTGATTGAATAAGCCTGCCATTAAAATAAACTTCTATTGCAGCCCTTGTAGTTCTGATTTTAACCGTACTCCATGTTTTATAAATAATATCAGGGTCAGCATCCATCAGCGCAAGCCCGTTAAATATGTCTACCGGATTTGAATTTGCATCAGGGCGTGTGTTTATGTTTCTTAAAAACAACCCGGCATTTGCACCTTCTTGCTTAAATATAACAATGCCTGCATTAGCGCTCGTAAGGTAAAATACATCATCAACCGGGCGAAGCACTTTTTTCAGAAACTTAAAGCTGAACTCTATTGAAAACCCAGCCTCAAGGCAAAAATTAGCCGACCCTGCTATTTGCTGAAAATATACCCAGTCTCGTCCTGTAGTATCTCTTATTGCTTTTGGCCATCTTAACGTTCCTTCTCCAACAATTACATTCGGGTCTGTAATATACACGGGAGGAACCAATTCATTGGATTGCGCAGCTATTCTAAGGCGATAGGGGCTAATATCTCTTCTATATTTTTTTACGAAAGCCGTCAAACTATCGCAAACAATATCCTGGTCTTTAAAGCCACAACTATCTATAAACGCTAAATACTCCTGTGCCAGCCTGGAAAAGCCAAAACGCTTGTTCATATAATAGCTGAATAATTCATTTACCCTGCCCTGTTGCTCTGTAGCAGATTCATCTGTAGCAGGAAGATAGCCGGGATATTGCGCTTTAAAATCGTTATACGCCTGTGCTACTGCACTGCATGGCACGCAAATATTATCCATTCCACATTGCAGCGCCGGAGGCAAATAAATGGGTTGACTTATATTTCTGCAATCAGGCGTACCGGCACATAAGCTCATCAATGTATCTAATGCTCCATTGCTGATAGCGGTTTGCAGCGTACGTAATATATAAGCAGAAAAATCAACGTCTTTCTTCTCCGCCAGGTAAGCAGTATGCAACGCCGTTAGTTTTTCACATTCACAGGCTTCAGGTTTATTAATAACAGGTTTATCAGCCACTACCTGCGGAGTAGAATATGGTGCCGGAAAGTTAAGGAGGCTTGCATTACAATCAAGCGTACCAATAGGCGTGCCGGGGTTTGCGCTATTATACAATTGTACATAGTGTGCTAATACCTCATCAAAATCTTTATACGTATTTAATGCCCCTGGTGCAATTGAACTTGCACCCATAATATGATCTTTATCTGTGCCTTTTTTACAAACCATTACCAAATCAGCAAGTACCTGCTTCTTATAAGACTGTAGTTTTAAAGTATCACATGGCGTTAACTTATTCCACCATAAAAGCGCATACCCATCGCAGGTAGATTCATCTTTATAAAAATTTTGCAAGGCTGTTTCAACATCAGCCTTACTATTAATATTTGTTATGCCTGTACCTGAAGCAATGGTTGTACGCACATCAGCAAAATAAGAATAGTATGTTTTTGTGCCGGTAGGGTCTGTGAGTACCGGCGCATTTGCCATTACTCTTATAATAGAATCTTTTTTAGCGGCATATATTGATCTGAAAGAACGCCATGCCATATCAAGATCTGCAGTACAGCCTGCCGTGCTGAAAGGATCTGCAATCTGCTTATTAAGACATGTTATATCATCGAGGTTGTGTGTTCAGGTTAGCTTGTTGTTTAATCATTGCTTTAATATAAATAAGTATTAATTAGCCCGGTTATTTTTTCAAACTATATTTAAGTGAAAGCATTCTAATCAAATCAATTCTTTTACCTTAGCAACAACTATATCTGCTTCTTCTTTGGTATTATGTTTTGAGAAAGAAAAACGTACCGCTATTTTATTGGGGTTATTATTGATGGCTCTTATAACATGTGACCCCTGGTCTGCGCCGCTGGTACAGGCGCTTCCACCGGATGCACAGATATTATTGATATCAAGATTAAATAACAGCATTTCAGATTTTTCCGTTTTGGGGAAAGAAACATTGAGTACGGAATACAAACTTTTGCCAAATGCATCACCATTAAATGATATATCTTTTATATTTTGCTTTAGCTTTTCAGCCATATACAACTTTAACGATTTTATGGCTGCACTATCATCCTGGTAATTAGCCGTAGCCAACTCAAGCGCTTTGGCAAAGCCTACAATACCATACAGGTTTTCAGTGCCGGCCCGCATATTTCTTTCCTGGGAGCCACCATGTATATACGGATGTATGCTTACATTTTCATTAATATACAGCAGCCCCACTCCTTTCGGACCATGAAATTTATGTCCGCCACCGGTTATAAAATGCACGGGGGTATTACGCAGGTCAAATGGATAATGTCCAACAGTTTGCACCGTATCAGAATGAAATATAGCGCCATAAAGTTTACATAAATTTCCAACGGCATGTAAATCGAGTATATTACCTATCTCGTTATTGCCGTGCATTAAAGTAACCAATGTTTTAGCTTCACTGCCGGCAAGCAGTTGCTCCAGGTTTTCTATATCAACATGACCATCAGGTAATAATTTCACAAAAACCAGTTCAACTTCTCCCCTGTTGCGCAAATGTTCTACCGTATGTAATACTGCGTGATGTTCAACAGGCGAAGTAATAATTCTTGTACAACCTAAATCTCTTACAGAAGCAGTAATAGCTGTGTTGGAGCTTTCCGTTCCGCCACTCGTAAAAAATATTTCCGCGGGATGTGCATTTAAAATTTTGGCTACCGATTTTCTTGCATTTTCAATAGCAAGCCTGCTTTCTCTGCCATAAGAATATATTGAAGACGGGTTGCCAAACTTCTCCTTCATATAAGGCAGCATTGCTTCAAGTACATCATTATTTAAAGCGGTAGTAGCCGCATTATCAAAGTATATTCTCTTATCCACAAAAAAAATTATTCGCTCAAAAATTATGGCAGGCTATTTCAATTCTTTAATATCACGCATTAGCCTGAGCGCTATATTATTAGCGGTTGATTCAAAATTACTCTCTGCATATATGCGTATTATGGGTTCGGTATTGCTGGTGCGCAAATGAACCCAGTCATTATCAAATTCAATTTTTAACCCGTCTTCCGTATTTACAGGATGGCTTTTATATTTTGTTTTAATCTTTTCAAAAACACCTTTTACATCAACATCCTGTTCAAGCTCAATTTTATTTTTACTGATAAAATAATCAGGATAGCTGCCCCTTAACTGTTTTATACTTTTTTGTGCATTGGCAAGATGTGTAAGGAACAGCGCTATACCAACCAGGGCATCGCGGCCGTAATGCAATTCAGGCAATATTATTCCACCATTACCTTCTCCGCCTATTACAGCGTTCACTTCTTTCATACGCGTTACCACATTTACTTCACCAACGGCGCTGGGATAATACTGGCCTCCATGTTTTAATGTTACATCTTTTAAAGCACGGGTAGATGACATATTGCTTACCGTATTACCGGGTTTTTTACCCAACACATAATCTGCAACCGCCACCAGTGTATATTCTTCACCAAACATGCTGCCATCTTCACAAACAAAACAAAGCCTGTCAACATCAGGATCAACCGCTATTCCAAGATCAGCGCCTAACTTTTTAACAGTAGCGCTTAATTCAACAAGATTTTCAGGAAGCGGCTCCGGGTTATGCGCAAACCTGCCGTTAACTTCACTATTAATAACGGTAATATCTTTAGCGTCTACACCTAACGCCTCTAAAAGCGCCGGAACAAATACAGCACCGGTACTATTAATGGCATCTACTACTATCCTGAATTTTCTTTTCTTTATAACATCAGTATCAACTAAGTGAAGTGCAAGTATTGTTTCAATATGCTTTCTCATAAAAGAATCATCTTCTTTTACGGTACCGAGTTTATCAACAGCAACAAAATCGAAATTTTCAGCGGCAGCAATTTCCAAAACTTCGCGGCCGTCATCACCCGAAATAAATTCACCTTTGGCATTAAGTAATTTCAGCGCATTCCATTCCCTGGGGTTATGGCTTGCAGTTAAAATTATACCACCACCTGCATTTTCCATTGTTACAGCCATCTCAACAGTTGGTGTAGTACTTAAGCTGAGATCAACCACATCAATCCCCAAAGCATTGAGTGTGCTTACCACAATATCACGAATAATCGGGCCGCTTATACGCCCATCACGGCCAACTACCACCTTACGGTTTCCTGTTTTATTAATGAGCCAGGTGCCATAAGCCGCTGTAAATTTTACTACATCCAGGGGAGATAATGTTAAGCCGGGCTTGCCGCCTATAGTACCGCGTATACCGGAGATGCTCTTGATCAATGCCACGTTTCAAATAAATTTTGAGGTGCGAAATTAGCTTAAAATTTCAAAAGAAAGCCTCTTGTTCACATTGTGGCACAAGATTTAAGCCAAGAAGCCAGAAAGTATTACATTTGCCAAACAATTTTTTTCTTTCATGCCGGATTATCACCGATCCAATATCTATCCAATAAATTTTTGTACCGGCCCGGCTTTGCATGGATTTTTCATAGCTGCATGCACATTGAGATATAATCGCAACCCGCATGAATAAGCTTATTCATTACGACATAGCACTCTTTTCAAAAATTAACGGAGAATGGCATAACCAGTTTTTCGATTGGTTTTTTCCTTTAATGCGCAATCAATATACCTGGGCACCCTTGTATCTTTTTGCCCTGGTATTTATGTTACAGCATTTTAAGTGGAAAGGGTTTGGTTGGATTTGTTTTTTCCTTATCACATTTGCAATAACAGATATGTTTAGCAGCGCGCTGATTAAACCCCTTGTCGGAAGATTACGTCCCTGCGCCGACCCGTTGCTCGCAGATGCTGTTCGCTCAATTGTTGGTTGTGGCGGAAGATGGAGCTTTCCTTCTTCACATGCATCCAATCATTTTGGGCTTGCCATGTTTTCATTTAAAACTTTATTATTTGTTCCTGTAAAATGGAGATGGTTATTGTTTTTATGGGCTGTGGTTATTTGTTACGCGCAGATATATATTGGCGTTCATTACCCTGTTGATATAGTTGGTGGCACACTGCTTGGCTGTACTATTGGCTACTTAACCGGAACTATTTTTAATAAAAGAGTAGGTTTTGGTTCTTTAGTTTAATTTCATAATATATGATTGAAATTCTGATAATACTGGGATTAATATTATTGAATGGCATTTTTTCCATGGCGGAAATTGCGTTGGTCTCTTCCCGCAAAGCAAGGCTTGAATCGCAGGCAAATAAAGGAGACAAAAGTGCTAAAGAAGCGTTGGAGCTTGCAGAACGCCCTGATACTTTTCTTTCAACGGTACAAATAGGCATTACGCTCATAGGCATATTAACGGGTATTTATTCAGGAGAAGCATTAAAAACAGAATTGATTGACTTTTTAAACCGTTATGATTTTATTCGCCAATATTCAGGCATTACCGCAACCACTATCATCGTTATTGTAATTACTTATTTCACTTTAGTACTGGGAGAATTAGTACCAAAAAGAATTGGATTATCCCGCCCTGAAACTATTGCCAAGCTGGTTGCGAAACCAATGAGCTTTCTCAGTAAGTTAACTTATCCATTTGTTTGGTTATTGAGTAAATCAACACATCTTACTGTTAAGCTTTTTAATATAAAACCCAAAGACAACCAGGTAACAGAAGAAGAAATAAAAGCCATTATAAGTGAAGGAACTGAACAGGGAACAATTGAAGAAGCAGAGCAGGAAATTATAGAACGTGTTTTTCATCTTGGTGATAGAAATATAACATCGTTGATGACACACCGTAATGATATTGTTTGGTTTGATCTTGAAAAAAATGAAGCGGTAATTAAAGAAAAAATCTTTGCCGAACCTCATTCCGTTTACCCGGTTTGCGATAGTAATATCGACAACATAAAAGGCGTTGTTGCCATTAAAGATTTATACTTACATGAAAATACAACCCTTCTTAAAGAAATAATGCAACCCGCATTATTTGTTCCTGAAAACAATACAGCTTACCAGGTATTGGAAAGATTTAAAGAAACAAAAATACATTGTTGTTTTGTTGTTGATGAATATGGCAGCCTGCAGGGTATGATTACACTCAACGATATTCTTGAAGCAATTGTTGGTGAAATTTCGCAGGTTAATACAGTAGATTATGAAATAAAAGAAAGAGAAGACGGCAGTTATTTTATAGATGGTCAACTTCCTTTTTATGATTTCCTGAGTACTTTTCATAAAACAGAATGGATGAATGAAGGTGAGCAGGAGTTTGATACACTTGCAGGATTTATCTTGCATCAATTGGAACGCATTCCCCGAACGGGAGATACCCTGGAATGGCGCGGTTTTACTTTTGAAATAGCTGATATGGACGGACATCGTATTGATAAAATACTGGTAACCATATCAGAGAATATCAAAAAGGAAATGGGAGAATAATTTTCACATTTGTTACCAACAGGCGGCACCAGATTTGATTAATAACGGTTCAAAACCGTTAAACTAAAATCTGATACGCTATGAAGCAAGCAATTGTAAAATTGTGTTATGCAATTATTTTTTCAGCCCTGTTATTATCGTGCAAAAAGGAGTCTTCGGAATTAACAAAGGAAGTTGATGACCAGCAAACAACAACAACTCCTGAAACAAAGCCTGACATTGATATTATAGAAACAGCGCCCCCGGTACAGGTAGCAATAAGCCAAAAAATTACTGATAACTGTTTGGGGTTTTACAGAGCCCTGCCTGCAAGATATGATTCAACCTCCAGGCGTTACCCGCTGCTTGTGTTTCTGCACGGCTCAGGAGAAATGGGAAATGGCACTACAGATCTTCCGTTGATATTAAAGAATGCTGTTCCAAAATTATTGAACAATAAAAAATTTCCTCCAAATTTTAATGTAGGTGGGAAAAACTTTTCTTTTATTGTTTTTTCACCACAAACAAAAGGTATAACTACAGTGGAAGATGTATATGCCGTAATAAAATATGCTGTGGCAAATTACAGGATAGATACAACAAGGATATATCTTTCCGGGTTAAGTCTTGGAGGTGGCATAACATGGAATTCAGGTTGGAAATACCCGACTTTACTTGCTGCAATAGCTCCTATATGCGGTTCTACCGGGGCTACCGATTACAAAGCCAAGGCTATAGCTTCGGCTAATTTACCTGTGTGGGCTTTTCATAATGCTGATGATGACCAGGCGCCTGTTCAGGTTACAAAAGATTATATAACATTGATTAACGGGTATAACCCAAACCCAAAAGCAAAAATGACTATTTGGCCTACAGGAAAGCATGATGCGTGGACAAAAGCAACAGATCCAACATACAAGGAAAACAACATGAATATGTACGAATGGATGTTGCAATATCACCGGTAAAAAAAGTTGTTGTTTACTTTCATATAGGGCCCGGGCTTTTGTTCGGGCCTTTTTATTTTGCAGGAGTTATTTCTATTCCCCGTATTTCTTTCAGCTTAAATGTTACTTCATCAAGCCGGTTTTTGGGAATACCTATCTCCATATCGCAAAACAGTTGAATTTCCTGTTTCAATATACTGCAATTATATTGCTTGCATATCTTCATTACCTCATTCATGATGGTATAATCAAAATGAAGATTATACTTTTTTTCTACCTGCTTTTGTATAACCGGAACTGTTTGCAATGAAAGCGCAGCCGCAGAGCGGTAAGCATTAATTAAACCCGGAACACCCAGTAAAGTGCCGCCAAAATATCGCACTACCACTATCAGCACATCCGTTAATTGCCGGCTTTCAATAATGCCAAAAATAGGCTTGCCGGCTGTGCCCGATGGCTCACCATCATCACTCGTACGGTGGGTATTACCATCAAGCCCTATACGGTAAGCAAAGCAATAATGAGAAGCTTTTGGATATTCTTTTTTTATTGCATCAATACCAGATTTAAGTTCATTAGCAGATGTAAACGGAAGTACAATGGCAATAAAGCGACTTCCCTTATCCTTATATTCAGCTATGCTTTTCTGTTCAACAGTATAATAAAAATCAGCGTCCTTCATTTCATTCAAATATATGTTTCTTATTGCATCACTTTGAAAAGAACCTAAAGTATGTAGAGCATATAATGCTGCCAACCAGGTATATCAAAGCAGGAGATGTTGATTGTTTGAGTAATATACTACCTGGTCTGAAAACAAAGTTTCGGTTTTTGTTAGATGAAATGCAGCAGGCGCCGGGGCTTTTATACCTTCGGCAATCATTAAATTTTTGTTGGTTATAACCCTTGCTTCATCCCACATTCCTTCATCAATAAAAGATTGCAGCAACTTTGCGCCGCCTTCAACCAGTACACTCTGAATATGCAGATGGTATAATGCATGTATTATTTGATGTACAATATTTACACCTGTTGTTACCTGGTAATACCATGTTTTATTTTTGTCGCTATTCAAATTTTCAAATGATTCAATAGTGTTTTGTATGCTGTTAAAAACAATAGTGGTTACCGCATTATCAAATAAATGCAGGTGATGTGGCAGGCTCAATTCCATGTCAACCACCAGTCTTACCGAGTTTTTTCCGGGCCATAATCTTGTTGTAAGCGATGGATCATCCAACCGCGCAGTATTGGTTCCAACCAGTATAGCAGCTTCCTCGCTGCGCCATTTATGTACAAGCCGGTTTGTGTAGGCATTGCTGATATGAAGACGATGATTACCCGCATCTCCAATAATACCATTATTACTCTGCGCCCATTTAAGTATAATATATGGGCGATGTATTGTATAAAAAGTGAGAAATCGACGATTAAGCGATTTACATTCTTTTTCAAGAACATTTACTATCACTTCTATACCGGCAGCTTTCAACTTGTCAATGCCTTTACCATCTACTTTGGTAAACGGGTCGCGGCAACCAATTACCACCGTTGGTATTTTATGCCGGATAATAAGATCAGCGCAGGGAGCCGTTTTACCATAATGAGCACAAGGTTCGAGGGAAACATACATTGTGCTTTTGCTGATGAGGTATTCATCTTCTTTGCTAACAGAAGCTATACAATTTACTTCTGCATGCGCCTGCCCATATACTTTATGATATCCCTCTCCTATTATGCGCCCCTCATGCACCAGTACAGCGCCCACCATTGGGTTGGGTGCAACATTGCCGGCAGCTAATGCCGCAAGTTGCAAACAACGGTTCATGTATAGTTCGTGTTGAAACAAAGCAACTATTTATCAGGATGAAATTTGATGGAGGCAAAGGTAGCGGAGTTTGGTTAATCAGGTATATAAAGCAATATTGAGAAGAATGGAACAAGAATAAAACAAATAGGCTAATTGGCAAGCGCCATTATTATGCCTCCGGCAGATAAATTGGTATCCAGCACGGCTTATGCCGGTTACGTACCAACAGCAGGAAGTTAAAGAGGCTGTCACATTTACTTCACTGAGGCAGGTTTGTATGTCTTATGTGGAGCATAGCCTGCGGCCTCCTATTAGTTATCTTAACCTCATAAATAGCTTTGCATAAATAGAACATGCCGATTATTATAGCGCAATAAATAATGCTCAGGCTTCGCACAATTTCTTTGCAGGCACATCAGCCCTGAGCATTTTGCGGCGATTATAATATTTATTCAACTCAAAACTAATATTTTGTATTAGCCCTTGACCAACATGATATCATAATAAGAAATCGAATACTGATAACGCGGATGTTCAGCGTAGCGCCTAACAAAAACCCCGGCAAAAGGCGCCGGGGTTTATATAATCAAACTATCAAATTAAGAATGAGCAACAGTGCGTGCAGCCGATGATTTGGCTTTTTCTCTTGCTTTAATTTCTTCAGGTGTTAATTTACCCAAAGGTTTATCTTTTGCAAAATCAACTAATATTGGCGCAGCCACAAATATTGATGAATAAATACCGGTAACTACTCCAATTAGCATCGCGAAAGAGAAACCTCTAGTTACTTCACCACCAAAAATAAACAATACCAATACCACAATCAATACGGTTACTGAGGTCATGATGGTACGGCTGAGCGTATCATTAATAGCAGCATTGATGATCTTTGATTTACTTTCTCCATGCATGGTTTTACTGTATTCACGAATACGGTCAAACACGATAACCGTATCGTTCATTGAGAAACCAACCACGGTTAAAATAGCAGCAATAAAGTGCTGGTCTATTTCAAGCGGAAAAGGCATTACATGACGCAGGAAGGAGAATACCGCCAGTGTTACAAACACGTCGTGCACCAATGAAATAATGGTTCCCAAAGAGAATCTCCAGTCGCGGAAGCGAATAAAGATATACAGGAAGATAAGTACGATAGATACAATAGTTGCTGTTACAGCGCCACGTTTCAGGTCTTCTGAAATAGAAGGCTGTACACTCTGGGAGCTTTGTAAATATTTCTTTTTGAATTCCGCATGTGTTGTTCCTTCTGCAAGGAAAGATTTCAACCCGTTAAATACTGTCATTTCAACCAATGAATCTGCAGTACGCGATGGGTTTTCTTTTTGGAAAGAAGTAGTGATATTCAGTGTGCGGTTGTTACCTACTGTTTTTACAACAGGAAACTCACCGAGAGGAGCATGTAATGCATCTCTCACAGCTGATTCTTTCTGTGGCTGATCGAAATGCACGGTGTAGCTGCGTCCACCCTTATATTCAACGCCCTCATCAAACCCGTAAATGAAAGAGCCGATGCCCAGCAGCAATACCACAACAGATATGCCGTATGCTACCCTGCGGGCTTCCACAAATTTGAAATGCGCTTTTTTAAATATGGCCTTGGAAAGCTTGGTAAAGTATTCAAAGTGGCGTCCTTTTTTATTTGTCCACCATTCAGAAACAAGCCTTGCTATAAGAATACCGCAGAACAGGTTAAGCACAACAGCAATAATCTGTGTTGTTGCAAAACCTTTGATTGGTCCCATGCCAAACACGTATAATATTATTGCGGTAAGCAAAGTAGTAACGTGCGCATCCAATATTGGAGGTAGCGAACGATTATAACCATGATCTACCGCGGTGGCATAACTTCTTCCCCAGGTAATTTCTTCTTTAATACGCTCAAAGATGATCACGTTTGTATCTACCGCCATACCAATTGCCAGCACCAATGCCGCAATACTTGCAGAAGTTAATGTAGCACCAAGCCCTGCCAGCACTCCAATAGTAAAAAGGAGGTTTAATATTAAAGTGATGTTTGCTACCCAGCCGCTGGTATTATAATACAACAGCATCAGCGCAAAAATTACTATAAATGATATGATGAATGACATGGCGCCACCTTTAACGGCTTCAGCGCCTAAAGTGGGTCCTACCATTTGTTCCTGCACAATTCTTGCAGGTGCTGCTAACTGACCAGACTGTAAAATATTTGCAAGGTCAGATGCTTCTTCAACACTAAAGCTTCCTGAAATTTGAGAGTTACCATCAAGTATCGGGTTGATTACATTAGGTGCAGAATACACCACATTATCCAACACGATAGCAATTGGTTTATTTACGTTTGCACTTGTAAGGTCACCCCATTTTTTTGTACCCTGCTTCGTCATGCGAAGAGATACCGCGGGCCTGCTTCTCTCATCATAAGAAATCATTGATTCTTCCACATCATTGCCTTCAAGCGGAGCTTTATCACCCTCGTGTAATTTTAGTGCATATACAGGTACGAAAGCAGCGCGGCCGGTTTCTGTTTTAGGAGCGATTCCATAAACAAACTTAACATCAGCAGGAAAAATATCTTTTGCCAGTTCAAGGTTAGTGCTGAGTAAAGAAGTATCTTTTGTAGCCACATAAGCAAGTGCTGCTTCACCCTGCTGGGCGCCTTGTAATAATCCTACAATAGTATTGGTGGGTGTGGCTGTTGCAGCAGTTGTGCCTGCTGCAGCCGTAGTATCTTTTTTATTCAGATCGCCTAAAGAAAGTGTTTGCGTAGTATCTTTTGCTGCTGATGCAGTTTTTGTACTGTCCACTACTTTTACAGTGGTATCTGCACTTTTTGCAGTATGTGATTCACCTGATTTTTTCAGCATTTCTTCAGCCTGCAAAAAAGAAGACTGTAATTCGCTACCGCTATATACTTCCCAAAACTGGAGGTTTGCAGTAGCCTGTAATATTTTACGTACTCTTTCAGGATCATCTTTCACACCTGCAAGTTCTACACTGATGGTTCCTTTACGCGGATCAGGATTAATATTGGGTTGTGCAACGCCAAACTGGTCGATACGTTTTGTTAATACACGAAAGGTATTCTGGAATGCCTCGCCTGCCATTGTTCTGAGCTTGGTAATAACCTGCGCATCAGAATCTTCAAGCTTAATATTTCTTTGACCTGCATTGGCAAATAAGCCGGATAATGCTCCCGAAGGATTTACTTCTTTATATGCTTGTGCAAATAAACCGATAAAATCAGCATCTGTTGTACCCTTGCGTTGTGATGCCAGGTCAAGCGCTTTATTTAAAGAAGGATCTTTAGGATTATTAGATATTGATTTTAATAAATCCTGTAACTCTACTTCAAGTGTTACACTCATACCACCCTGTAAGTCCAAACCAAGACTTAACTCCTGTTCTTTTGCTTTTTCATAACTGGTAGCACCACCTATACCATAAGTAACAGTTGTTGATTTTGTACTATCTAACAAACGCTTTAAACGTGAGTTATAAGCAGAATCTTTAGCTTCCTGGGAAGCTCCGCTGAAATTGCTGTTAGCCCAGTTGCGGGCTTTGGCTTCCATCTTTCCTTCGTGGTTGTGAACCGCCCAGGTAAAATGCAGTTGGTAAAGGGAAATGGCAATCAACAAAATCGCAAAAACAGAAACCAAACCTTTCAGTTGCATACAAGTAACCTTTTACAAAAATTTAAAAATTGGGGGCAAAGATAGGGTTTCAGCCTGAATTTATGGCATAAAAAGAAAGCTGAAAAAAAGTCGGTTTTTAAAGGCTAAAAAGCTCCTATAAATTGAATAAGTATATTTTAAATCAATCTTAGTCAATCAATTGGTTTTTTATTTCGGTTTCTTCACTTCACCCGGATCATACACATATATTACACTCACAGCAGCACACAACATAAATACGCCAGACATAACCAATGCATAAATCGGCTGATTGTTATAAATATGTTTTACTATCGGCCCGCCTATAATACCATTTATAAGTTGTGGTATAGTAATAAAGAAATTGAAGATGCCCATATAAATTCCCATTTTACCTGCTGGTATGGAGCCGGATAATATTACATAAGGCATCGCTAATATGCTTGCCCATGCAATGCCCACACCTATCATGGGTATTATCAATAAATCGGGGTCTTTAATAAAATAAATGGCAATTAAACCAATGCCGCCGCAAACCAGGGAAAAAGCATGTGTAAGTTTTCTTCCAATCTTAGCGGCAATAAAGGGTAACAGTAATGCATATACTGCCGAAACGCCATTATACACACTAAATAACAAACCAACCCAATCGCCGGCGCTCCTGTAGGTATCAGAACTTTTATCAGCTATTGATAAACCATAGGTATGTGTTGCAACTGCATCGTTGGTAAACACCCACATACCAAACAATGCAAACCAGCTAAAAAATTGTACCAATCCTAATTGCTTCATCGTTTTTGGCATACGGGCAAAATCTTTAAATATCTGCCCTAATCCATGATGCGCATCGGCTGACTTTCCGTGATACTTTTCATATTCAGCCGGAGCATATTCTTTGCTACCGAAAATTGTAACCAGTATAGCAGCGATAAACACTATGGCGCCAATATAAAATGCCCATTTTACATTTTCTGCTACTACGCCCTCCGCCGCAGTATTATGCACACCAAACCATTTGGTAAGTATAAACGGAAATGCAGAACCTACTACAGCGCCAACCCCTATCAAAAATGTTTGAACGGAAAATCCTGTGGTGCGTTGCGAATCAGGAAGGTTATCTGCTACAAGGGCACGGAAAGGTTCCATAGCAAGATTAAAGCAGGCATCCATAATCATCAGCATACTTGCCCCCACCAGTAATGCCGGCGCTATTGCAGTAAATAAAGACGCGTTGGGCATTAAGCAAAGCGCAATAGAAGAAAGTATAGCCCCTGCAAGAAAATAAGGTTTTCTTCTTCCCAACCTGTTCCATGTTCTATCACTATAATGACCAACAATAGGCTGAACAATCATACCCACCAACGGCGCTGCCAGCCAAAACCAGGAAAGATGTTCCACATCAGCGCCAAATGTTCTGAGTATACGGGATGCATTTCCATTCTGCAAAGCAAACGCAAACTGGATACCGAGAAATCCAAAACTCATATTGAATATCTGCCAGAAACTCATGGTGGGTTTTAGCACTAATTCATGCCTGGTGGAAGTATTGTTTCCTGATGCCATAACAATCGTTTTAAATAACAAGCAGGATAGCGAATGCTATCCTGCAAAAATTAATATACTCGTAATGAAACACATTTGCCGGAGCAACAACATTTATCGCCTGCCTGCCGCTTCATACTCAAAGCTGACTGCAGACAGCTATTATATCACAAATCCATCAGGTAATATCGCACCTTTTTTCACTACCACAATGCCATCTTTAATGGTATATAGCGGATGATCTGAATCCTGCAGGTGACTGCCGCCATTAATACGCACATCATTACCTATCCTGCAATTCTTATCTATAATGGCGTTGCGTATATAACATCTTTCACCAATACCAAGCTGCGGCAACCCTCTTTCAGAAGCGTTGTTCATATCTTCAAGCGTTTCATAATAGTCACAGCCCATTATATAGGTGCTCACAATGGTAGTACCGTAACCTATACGCGAACGTATACCCATTACGCTCCGCTCCACACGTGATGCGTTGATGATACAACCTTCTGCAAGAATAGTTTTTTCTAATGTTGTACCGCTCACTTTTGCAGGTGGCAACATGCGTGGGCGTGTGTAAATGGTTTGCTGGCTATCAAAAAGATTAAACTCAGGTATATCTTCCGTTAATGAAATATTTGCTTCAAAGAATGAATAGATATTCCCGATATCTGTCCAGTATCCATCATATTGAAAGCTTGCTACCTTGTGTGTGCTGATGGAGTTCGGAATAATTTCCTTACCAAAATCAGTAGCATCTTTGTATGTGTCGAGTAGTAAATCAAACAACAATTTCCTATTGAAAATATAGATACCCATTGAAGCGAGATATATTCTGCCTGCGCGCTGCATTTCATCTCCTGTATCGCTTACCCACTCTGGCAGCAATTCTTTTTTAGGTTTTTCAATAAACGAGGTAATAATATTCGCTTCATTCGATTTTAATATACCAAATTCAGGCGCTTCTCTTGAACCAACAGGTATTGTTGCAATAGAAATATCGGCGCCTTTTGCAACGTGGCTATCCAGCATTTCGCTGAAATCCATTTGATACAACTGGTCGCCGGATAATATCAGCACGTGGTCAAACTCCTGCTGCTGCAGGTGGCGCAATGACTGGCGCACGGCATCTGCCGTTCCCTGGAACCAACCGGGGTTATCAGGCGTTTGTTCGGCAGCAATAATATCTACAAACGCTTTACTGAACCGGCTGAAGTAATACGTGTTTTTTATATGCTTGTTAAGTGAAGCTGAATTGAATTGCGTAAGCACAAACATTCTCCCAATATCGGAATTAAGACAGTTGGAGATAGGAATATCTACCAGGCGGTATTTACCTGCAATAGGCACAGCGGGCTTACTCCTGGTTGCAGTTAACGGCGATAAACGCGTTCCTGCTCCTCCTCCTAATATAACAGCAATCACACTTTTTTTCATGGTAGAAAATTGATTATGATGAATTATTATTTTATATAAATATTTTTTTCTCTGCGGAGTTCTTCTGCTTTTGATTCCTCAGTTTTTGATTCTTTTGCTTTCACTTCTGCTACTTTTGCTTCTTCTGTTTTTAGCACTTCCGGCTGCGGCAATATAGATTCATACAACGCGATATACTGCTTCACACTTTGTTGCCAGCTAAAATCTATATTCATCATCTTTTCTCTCACCTCCTGCACCCGTTCTTTATTTTCGTATAACTGAACAGCACGCCACACGCCCTGTGTAATATCGCCTACAGCAGCCCAATTATACACAATGCCATAACCACCTTTTTCGCCGTAATCAATCACTGTATCTTTTAAACCGCCCGTTCTTCTCACCATTGGTATGGTTCCATAGCGCATAGAATACATTTGATTTAATCCGCAGGGTTCAACTCTTGAAGGCATCAATAAAAAATCTGCGCCGGCATACATTAAATGACTTAGCGCCTCATTGTAACCAATAAATACACTATAATCTCCCTGCGATAATCTTTGCAACCCGTTTAATTGCGCTTCTACTTCAGGAAAACCACTTCCTAAAATAAGGAAGTTCATTTTTCTTCCTATATAATAAAAGCTATCGGCAATAGCAGCTGGTAAAATATCAGCGCCCTTCTCTCCGACCAGTCTGCCAATAAATACAATCAATGGTTTTTCTATATCAAGATTAAACCTTTCGCAGAGTAATTTTTTGCTTTGTGCTTTTCCTTCAGCTACTGTTTTTACGTTATAATGATTTTCAATATAAGTATCGGTTGCAGGATCCCACACATCAACATCAATACCATTTAATATTCCGGAGCATTTTCCCCTTTCAAATTCAAACAATGCTTCAAGTCCGTTAGCAGACTGGCGCATTTCTTCGAGATAGCTTTTGCTTACCGTAGTAACCTTCCATGCACATTTTATGGCAGATGCCAGGGGATTGATGTTATTCTGCCAGTCGAGCATACCCCATTTCCAGCTATCCCATGGTGGCAGTAAAAAACTTTTCTCCCAGCCTAATGCGCCCTGGTATTGCGCATTGTGAATGGTTAGTACCGTTCTTATATTTTGAAGATGCTGATACTTGTAGCAATATTTAATCATGAAAGGAATAAAGCCTGTGTGATGGTCGTGCACATGAATAATATCAGGATGATGCGCCCAAACCGATATCCAATCTACTACAGCCACCTGGAACGCGGTGAACCTTTCCGTATCATCATCATAACCATATACTTTTTCCCTGTCGAGCAAACCGTTAATATCAACCAGGTACAAATCGAAACCGAGTTTATTGGTTCGTTCTTTTATAATGGTATAATCAAACCAGTAATCTCCAATATTTGTCCTGCCTTTATGCACAACATCCCAAACATTATTATTGAGGAATTTGGTTTTGTACATAGGCATAACAACCTTGGCAATATGACCAAGTTCGTTTTGATACTTTGGCAAGGCTCCTACCACATCTCCCAAACCACCAGCCTTTGCTACAGGATAACATTCGGCACTTACATGAATAATTTCCATCTTAAACAGTTAGATGAGCATTCGTTAATTGAATATAGGAAGGTTTTTTATTTATACAATCAACAGCAAAAAAAATATTCATCTTATAAAATAAAAGAGCCGGCATTATACCGGCATCTTTCATATCAAAATTTTTTCTTTTAATCAGCAATTACATATCATGCATATTTTCCTACTTTAAATCCTTTTATACCAAAATAAAGTATGTATAAGTAACCGGGTATCATAATCCAGTATGAATGTTGTGCAGCAGCAGCACGTGCCGCTGTTGCATCCACGCCCTGTGCCATTGCTGCATGTGTTGAAGTATCAACCATGCCACCATATATTAAAGGTAATATCGCACCGCCAACAAAAGCCATCACCATAATACCTGAACCCAGTTTAGTAAATTTTCCTAACCCGTGAATAGCTAATGGAAACAGTGCAGGGAACAGCAATGAATTGGCCAATCCAAGCAAAGCAATAAATAACACGGAAGTAAATCCGCTTGTAAGCAAAGCCAGTGAAGTAAATACTACGCCCATAATAGAAAATATTTTTAAACTGGCTTGTTGTGAGATTAGCTTAGGTATCGCAAATATGCCTATGATATACCCGATTAACATACAAACCAACGTGGCAGAAGTAAAGAATTTTGCTTTGGTCATTTCTATACCTAATGCATGCCCATAACTAATTATGGTATCACCCGACATTACTTCTACACCTACATATAGAAACATTGCGAGTGCTCCCAGAAACAAATGAGGAAACTGAAATATACTGCCGCCAGGTTTGTCTTTTTCGGCTTTTCCGGAATCATCTTTAATATCAGGCAATGAAGAAAAATATACTGCCACAGCCAGAATAACCAATACAATTGTGATTATTATATAAGGATTAATAACCCTGGCAGCAAGCTGGTCAAGTTCTGCAGTTTTAGTAGCTTCATCAAGTGTTTTTAGTTTTGCGGTAAATGCATCGGCATCTTTGAGCGCAATAAAACCAAATATTATACTGGCAATAATGCCAGCCAGCTTATTGCATATTCCCATAATACTTATACGTGATGCCGCACTTTCAATTGGCCCAATAATGGATATATATGGATTAGATGCTGTTTGAAGAATAGCCAAACCAGTTCCAATAATAAACAGCCCTAATAAAAACAGGTTGTAATTACGGGTTTGTGCAGCAGGTATAAATATTAGTGCTCCTACAGCCATAATCAAAAGGCCTAACGACATTCCTTTTTTATACCCTGTTTTATTTAAAACAAAAGAAGAAGGAATAGACATTACAAAATAGGCAATGAAAAAAGCAGTAGCTACCAAAAAGGATTGCGTATCAGATTTCAGTTCGCACGCAATTTTAAGGTAAGGGATTAAAATACCATTAATCCAGGTTACAAACCCGAAAATGAAAAATAACGCTCCAATAATAATGATAGATGAAAGATAACTTTTTTGCGGTTGGGGTTGAATAGAGATACCAGAATTAGCCATGTTTGAATAAAATTTCCCGAACTTACCAAACATAATTGGTAATAAAACCCTCAATGAATATTTTTTTGCTGCAAACGATTGTTATGCTTTAATTTCACCGGCACTTCCTATATTTATTCATCCTAACGAATTTAAAATGGCTCAGCAAAAGCAACCTACTAACTACAGCGCTTTAAGCACACTTGTTATTGTTTTCTTTTTTTGGGGATTTATTGCTGCCGGCAATGGTATTTTCATTCCCTTTTGCAAACACTATTTCCATTTAGACCAGTTTCAAAGTCAGTTGATTGACTTTGCATTTTATGGAGCATATTATGTGGGCGCATTGGCACTTTTTGTTGCTTCTGCTGTAAAGAATACAGATATAATGAACCACTGGGGTATGAAAACCGGTATTGTATATGGCTTACTTACCAGTGCCGTAGGAGCTGTACTAATGCTTTTGTCATTCAACTTTGGAGGATTCGCCGGCATTCTTGTATCCTTATTTATTATTGGCTTAGGGTTTTCTTTACAACAAACTTCGGCAAACCCTTTTGCTATTGCATTGGGAGATCCGTCAACAGGTTCGCACAGGCTGAATCTTACAGGCGGCGTTAATTCTTTTGGTACAACTATTGGCCCCATCATTGTTGCATTAGCGCTTTTTGGTAAAGCCACGGCTGATCAAACAGATATTGCAAACGCATCCATCACCTCAATGAACACACTATATATTGTAGTGGGTGTGTTATTCCTTTTATCTGCCATACTTTTCCGTACCAGTAAAAAATTACCCAACGTAAAAGAGGAAGATAGTTTTGAACCTGCGCCAAAAGCAATGTGGTTGCTGATAGCCATTTCACTTATAATGACCATTGTTTTTGGAATTATTTTCGCCAGCTATCGCGGGCTTGCAGCTAATGAGAAATTAAGCCATGATGTTAGCTTACGCAATATGTGGCTGCTGGTGGCAGGCTTGCTTGTAATGATTATTGGTTTCTTTGGCGCTAATAGCAGTGCACAAAAAAACCCATCCGGCTGGGGCGCAATGAAATACCCCCAGTTAATATTGGGTATGCTTGCTATTTTTATGTATGTAGGTGTTGAAGTAACCATACAGAGTAATCTTGGCGAACTTTTAAAACATCCTGAGTTTGGAGGCTATAGCGAAAACGGACTTGCACCATTTATTTCAATGTATTGGGGTAGTTTAATGATTGGCAGGTGGACAGGTGCCATAACAGTTTTCAATCCTACAAAATCTGTAAAAACATTATTGTTTATACTGGTTCCTTATATCGCATTTGGAGTAGTAATAGCAGCCAACCTGGTGGCAGGAAATAATTTTACGCCGTTGTATGCTTATGCAGCCGTAATTCTTATCCAGATAGCCGGCTTCTTTATTGGTAAAGAAAAACCTGCTGAAACGCTGATGATATTCGGAGGATTAGGTGTTGCCGCAATGCTTATCGGTTTATTTACCACAGGTCAAACGGCCACTTATGCATTTTTGAGTGGCGGATTATTCTGCTCTATTATGTGGCCAAGTATATTTTCTCTGGCAATAGCAGGACTAGGCAAATATACCGCACAGGGTTCTGCATTTTTAGTAATGATGATACTTGGCGGCGCCATCATTCCACCATTGCAGGGCAAATTAGCCGACCTGCCAGCAATAGGTATTCACCATTCTTATATTATTCCGGTTATTTGTTTTGCTTATCTTGCGTTCTATGCCTTCAGGGTAAAATCTGTACTCAAATCACAAGGAATAGATTACAGCTCCATAGAAGGGGGTGGCGGACACTAAACTTATCAGCAATTCATTCAAACTATAATTATTAACTACAGAAAGTATGAAGCAGCAGTATGCAATAGGCATCGATATTGGAGGAACAAACACCGTTTTTGGCATTGTAGACCATAGAGGAGACACCCTTTACCGCGGAGCTATATCGAGTAGAAAACATCCCAATATAGAAGATTATATACAGGAACTTCATGAGGCGCTGCAGCCTGCTATTCAGCAGGTTGGTGGTATAGAAAATATTAAAGGCATAGGCATTGGCGCGCCTAACGGCAATTATTATAGCGGTACTATTGAATACGCTCCAAACCTGATATGGAAAGGCATTATTCCGCTGGCTAAACTAATAACAGAAAAATTTGGCGTGCCTGCGGCATTAACCAATGATGCTAATGCTGCTGCGGTTGGTGAAATGATGTATGGCGCTGCCAAGGGCATGAAAGATTTCATTATGATTACGCTTGGAACAGGCGTTGGCAGTGGCATTGTGGCTAATGGTCATTTGATTTATGGTCACGATGGTTTTGCAGGAGAGCTTGGTCATACCACCATTATACCCGGTGGACGTTTACACCCGGGCACAAATATGAGAGGCTCCCTGGAAAGTTATGCTTCTGCAACCGGCGTTGCCTATACTGCAAGAGAATTTCTTGAACAAAGACCAGGGCAGGATAGCCTGTTAAGAAATTATCCGTTGGATGCGATTGATTCCCGAATAGTATATGATTGCGCTGTACAGGGCGATGCTATTGCAAAAGAAGTGTATGAATACACAGGGCAAATTCTGGGGCTGGCGCTTTCCAATTTCGTAATGTTTTCTTCACCTGAAGCCATTATACTTTTTGGCGGTATGACAAAAGCCGGAGATCTTATTCTTAAACCTACCAAAAAACATATGGAAGAAAACCTGCTGTCTATCTTCCAGAATAAAGTAAAACTTATTTTCAGTGAGTTGAAAGAAGCAGACGCTGCTATACTTGGCGCAAGCGCATTGGTTTGGGAAATAAAAGATAAATAATTTTGTTAGCAGAAATTTTAAGGCCACATTCAACAATTTTTTTTAAAATTTTACGAAAAATAAATCGTTTTCCATTTGGAACAATGACAGATTATTTAAGCCAATAAAATATGGAAGAAGATTTATTACCAGTTCAACCGGCTTTTAAACTTTATAAAGACAGAGCAATTTATGTTGGAACTTTTTTAGGAGGGCCGTTGGTTGCAGGATATTTAGCAGCAGAAAATTTCAGGAACCTTGGGCAACAAGACAAAATAAAAAAGGCCTGGACAATAGCAATTATAGCGACAGTTGTAATTTTGGGAAGTATCCTTTTAGTTCCGGGTATTGAAAAAGTTCCAAATTTTATTATACCCTTAATCTACACATTAATTGCACAGTTTTTAGTACAAAAATATCAGGGTGCAGCAATTAAAGCACACATTGAAAATGGTGGTCAAACCTATTCAGTTTGGAGGGCTGTATGGGTTGGACTTATCGGAGCTATAGTTTTAATTGCAGTCATTGCTATAATTGTGTTGTTGACTAACAAAGGTGCATTACAATAAGAAAAATTTCTGCCAACATTGGTTTATGCCAGTTTACCGGTAGGCTGGTATTTGGGTGCGCTGCACCCGTATTATACCTTGTTACTGTTGACACACATACCCTAAATCCTACACCCTTACGCCTTCCACCTTCCCCTTTCGCTTTCTCAGCAATCACCCGTACCTTTGCCAGCCAGTTTTATACTATGGTTTCTATCGGCAACATACAACTCCCTGATTTTCCGCTTTTACTCGCTCCTATGGAGGATGTGAGCGACCCGCCTTTCCGTGCCGTTTGTAAAGACAATGGCGCCGACCTGATGTATACCGAGTTTATCTCCAGCGAAGGATTAATAAGAGATGCCATTAAAAGCCGTAAAAAACTTGACATCTTCGACTATGAACGCCCTATAGGTATACAAATATTTGGCGGGGATGAAGAAAGCCTTTCTCTCGCAGCTAAAATTGTAGATGTAACCAACCCTGACTTGCTGGATATTAATTTCGGCTGTCCTGTAAAGAAAGTAGCCCTGAAAGGGGCAGGTGCAGGTGTATTGAAAGATATTGATTTGATGGTTCGTTTAACCGATGCCGTTGTAAAATCAACACGCTTACCTGTTACTGTAAAAACAAGACTTGGCTGGGATGATAACACCCGCAATATTGAAGAGGTTGCCGAGCGATTGCAGGACGTAGGCATAAAAGCGCTGGCTATACATGGCCGCACACGCACGCAAATGTATAAAGGCACTGCTGACTGGACACTTATAGGAAAAATTAAAAACAACCCGCGTATTCATATTCCAATTTTTGGCAACGGCGATATTGACTCACCTGAAAAAGCAGTTGAATATAAAAACAGGTATGGGGTAGATGGTATTATGATTGGTCGCGCAGCTATTGGTTATCCCTGGATTTTTAACGAGATAAAACATTATTATAAAACCGGCGAACATGCTGCACCTCCAACATTAGAAGAAAGAATAGCGGTTTGCCGTAAACACCTGCATAAATCTGTAGAGTGGAAAGGCCCGGTGGTAGGTATATTGGAGATGCGCCGGCACTATGCTAATTACCTTAAAGGTTTACCCGGCATAAAAGAATTCAGGCAAAGACTGGTTGTGCTGAATACTACCCGGGAAATAGATGCAGTGCTTGATGAAGTATATCAATATTATAAAGGATTTACTTTTGAGAAAGCAGCTATTGAATTGATTAACTATCACGAAAAATGTCCTTTGTAAAAGGCGTACAATTTTTAGAATGACTTTGAATATGTATTGATTTTTCTCATTCCAGCCTTACTTCATTTAAAATGTTTCTATACGTAATTTTACCTGTGCGATAAAAAGGCTATAGCGTTTTTTTCCTGTTTTATTTTCACATAAATAGTTGATTTTAAATACATCATTAACCTGATTTGGTTAAAGAAAACACAACAATACCTGCTTATATATCGTAAATCTTCGATAGTGTAGTGTAACAATGACGTAACAATAGTATCGATTACTATTTTTTAAAAAAGAGCGGCGTTGTTTCTTTGTTTAACAAATCCCGATTTCTAAATCCTATTGAATTGAAAAACTAAGGTTAAACCAGGAAAACATCCGGCAAAATCCAATACCTAAGCAAGAACAGCAATGTAATTTTACCGTCCAGTTAAATCATTGCAAAATTGTTGCGACAGAAAATGGAATATGATGAGAAACCACATCAAATTATTCCCTTTGACCAAAAAAAATTTCCGTTTTCTGTCGCTCTTTTCTGATTAAATCTTCATCCTCTTTTCTTTTTTAATTTTAACCCCATCCGTATGTACCATATTTTAGTTAAGGATGATTATACCATTTACCGTAAAGGTATAAATGAGATTATCAGAACCAAATACCCATATTCAAACATAACCGAAGTTGATTCATCAGTTAACCTTGCGGCTAAAGCAAGCCAGCAAAACTGGGATATCATCATTTTTGATGTTACAGATTCTTCCGTTAAAAATTTTCATTTATTATCTGCACTAAAACAAACCTGCCCTGGCACCAGGTTAATAGTTACTACAAGTGTAGAAAATTTCCTTTTAAAAAATGCACTGATTTCTGCAGGCGCTTATGCATGTATAACTAAAGATTGTTCAACAGAAAATTTTATTAAAGCGATTGACAGGGCTATGCAAAACAACCAGGCGCTGGTATAAATATTTATTTCTTACCAATCTGATTTAGCGCTTGCACTAATTCCTAAATCATATTCGTAATTTCCTGAAAGAAATTTATAGTATGCCGCTATAGCAATCATGGCTGCATTATCCGTACAATATTCAAAAGATGGTATATAAGTTTGCCAGCCTTTTTCTTCACCCAGTTTTTTAAACGCATTACGCAAACCACTATTGGCAGATACACCGCCTGCAAGGCAAATGCGCATAATACCTGTTTTATCAACAGCTTTTTTCAATTTATTAAGCAGTATAGTAATAATGCGATGCTGAATAGATGCGCAGATGTCGTTCATGTTTTCATGTATAAATGCAGCCTGTTCAGTTTCTGTTGCCGTAAACTCTTCCTTAAAAACCATATTTTGCCCGGCGTTTTTCAGAAAATATAAAATGGCGGTTTTTAATCCGCTGAAACTAAAATTCAAATCAGCTATCTGCGGTTCCGGAAATTTGAATCGTAATGGGTTTCCATATTTTGCATACTTATCAATTAATGGTCCGCCGGGGTAAGGCAGGCCAAGCATTTTTGCTGATTTATCAAAAGCTTCACCTGCGGCATCATCTATTGTTTCACCAATTACGTGTATATCTCCCGGAGCATTGCACATTACTATTTGAGTATGGCCGCCACTTACGGTAAGGCAAAGAAAGGGAAATGCCGGTGCCGGCGTTTCTATAAGATTGGCTAATACATGAGCCTGCATATGATGCACGGGTATAACCGGCACATTAAGCGCAAGCGCCAGTGATTTGGCAAATTGTGAACCAACCAGCAAAGAGCCTATTAAACCGGGAGATTGTGTAAAAGCAATAGCACTTACATCTGAGAGCTGGCAGTTTGCTTTTTTAACTGCAGCGTCTACAACCGGCACAATGTTTTGCATATGCGCTCTTGATGCCAGCTCAGGAATTACACCACCATATTGCTCATGAATTTTTTGTGTGGCAATAATATTGGAAAGTATTTTTCCATCAGAACATATACTCGCGGAAGTTTCGTCGCAGGAAGACTCGATAGCAAGAATTATAACTTCACCTCTTGATTGCGGCATGCGGCAAAGTTAGCACTTAATACGAGGACAGGAGATGAGATTTATTTTACGTAACTGATAGATCCAATATAAACAGGTAATGGATGTTGCTCAGACTTGTATAATGATGAATCAATAGAATAACATATCACCACACGCTGACCCGCAGCTAAAACAACCTCTTCTGACATGGAAGAAGGGTACAAAATTTTATTTTCGTCTGTTACTATGCCCAGGTAGTTGCGTGATGAATCTTTTATGAACTCAATTTTTCCTGTAGCCTTACTATTACAAACCACATCTACCTTATCTTTTGAAAAAATAAAGAGCAGGAACGACATAATAGCAAGTGATGCTATGTAGACAAATTTTATCATAGGATAATTTTATAAATGACTTAATGTGTCTACCATACATAACGAAAAGAATTGAGTTATAGTATGCTAAAAAGCCTTTGCCTTACATATAAACCCTTATATGTTAAAATTAATGCTACTTTGAGCGGATAGCCACTACCGGATCCATCCTGGCCGCAATGGTGGCGGGGATAATGCCGGCAAGTATGCCAATGATGATGCATATTGAAACAGCTACACCGAGTATATTATAGGATATATATACATTGAAATGGAGCGGTCCGCTCAATACTTTTGCCAGAATAAATACCAGCACCAACCCTATTGCTCCACCTATAAAACAAATAAATGCAGACTCCAGCAAAAATTCAGACAGTATGATTCTTTTTTTAGCGCCTATTGCTTTTTTCAAACCTATAATTGGCGTTCTCTCACGCACCGTTACAAACATAATATTGGCAATACCAAATGCGCCAACTACAAGACTTAATAATCCAATAAGCCAACCACCCAGTTTTATACTTGAAAAAAGTTTTGAAATATTATCACTGAAATCGCTAACTGCATTTAATGCAAAATCATCTTCTGTGCCAGGGCTTAACCGGTGAATGGCACGTAGGTTACCTCGTAATTCATCTTTAAAAGCCTCTGTAGTAACATTAGGTTTTCCCTGCACCAATATATTCGGCTGGGAATATTTTTCTTCAAAAATTGTTTTAAAAAACCTGTAAGGAAGAATAATACAATCATCAAAATTCCACCCGCCTACCAGAGAGCTTTTACCCTGCTTCTTTATTACTCCAACTACGTTTATTCGTTTATTTTTTAATGTTATTGTATTACCAACTGCTTTTTCAGCGCTACCAAAAAGTTTTGCTGCATTCTCATATCCCATTACAGTACTTGCCGTACCTCTATCCATATCAGAAAGGGTAAGGTATCGGCCAAACTCTATTTCAAATGGCTGGATAGCATTAAATTCTTCAGACACGCCATAGATGTTCACGTTCTGAATCATATCCTTCCCGTTAATTACATTTTGCCCGCCTGTACTTAGTGTAAACGCAATATTTTCAATAGCGTTCGTCTTCGCTTTTATCATGCGCATTTCTTCAAACTTAGGTTCGGGGCGTTTCACATATTTCCACCAGGGGTAATCACCATCACCCCCTTCACCATAATCCCATTTATCTATATAAATAGTATTTGAGCCTAAAGCGTTAATCCCGTCTTTAATATTTCTTTCAAGACTATCAACAGTAGTTAATACACCTATTATACAGAATATACCAATAGTTACGCCGAACAAAGAGAGAAATGTACGCAGCTTATTACTTTTTAACTCCTGCCAGGCAAGCCTGAATGTTGAAAAGAGTATCTGTATGGTTTTAAGCATAATTCAAAAATAACTAGAATTTGAGATTTGAAATTTAAAATTTCAAATCTCAAATTCCATCATGTTACTTTTTCTTTGTTTTTGCGGCAGGTTTTTTAGGTGCAGCTTTTGGCTTTTTTTCTTTTTTGGTAAATGCGCCGGGTATTTCCGCTTCAATAAACTGCCTTACCTGTTCAAGCGAAACCTTTTGCAAATCTTCAGCGGTATACTTTGTATTATCAGCCTTTTTAGGAAGCTTCACTATTTTCTTTCCGAATTTAATAATAGGTCCCCATCTTGCATTTTCTACAGATATTTTTTCAGCTTCCCAGCGTTGTATATAACGGTTGCTTTCTTTCTCCATCTTTGCTTCAATCAACTCGTTCATATCTGCCTGGGTAAGTTTTTCAAAATTGTACTTACGTGGCACATTTATAAAAATACCATCCCATTTAATAAACGGACCAAAGCGACCGGAACCTTTTGTAACAGGTTTGCCTTCGTAAGTACCAACCGGCGCATCTGCCACTTTCTTCGCTTCTATAAAACCAACCGCTTTTGCAAGGTCAACTGCGGTTAAATCGGTGCCGCGTGGCACAGAAATAAAATCATCTCCCCATTTTACATAAGGCCCAAATCTTCCCACTCCTACTGAAACCTCTTTTCCCTGATGCTCACCCAACGCACCCTGAATTTTAAACAAATCAAGCGCCTCCTCAAAAGTGATTGTTTCAATACTTTGTCCGGCCTGCAATTTGGCAAACCTGGGTTTTTCTTCATCATCAGTCGTGCCGATTTGTACCATCGGGCCATAACGCCCCATACGTGCAACAACAGGTTTACCGCTTTCAGGGTCTTTGCCTAATTCCCGCTCTCCTTTTATACGCTCGGCGGTTTCAATCGTATTATCTACATCTTTTTTGAAAGGCGTATAAAAATCTCCGAGCATTTTATTCCACTTCATTTTTCCCTGTGCCACTTCATCAAACTCTTCTTCAATCCTGGCAGTAAAGCCATAATCCATTATATCATCAAAATACTGTTTCAAAAAATCGGTAACCACCAATCCTAAATCTGTAGGAAACAATTTCGCTTTTTCAGCGCCGGTTGTTTCGTGTTCTGTTACTTTAGAAACCTTATCATTTTGTAATACCAACACCCTGTAATCACGCCTCACGCCTTCTTTATCTCTTTTTTCAACATAGCCTCTTTTTAAAATAGTTGAAATGGTGGGCGCATATGTTGAAGGACGACCAATTCCCAACTCTTCTAATTTTTTTACAAGAGAAGCTTCCGTAAAACGCGGGGAAGGTCTTGAAAATCTTTCTATCGCCTTCATTTCTTTAAAGCCTACTTTTTGCCCCGGCGCCAATGGCGGCAACATACCTTCCTGCGCTTCATCTTCCAGATCCTCTTCATCTATATCTTCCCTGTATGCTTTCAGAAATCCTTCAAATTTCAACACTTCACCCTGTGCAGTAAGGTCTTCCTTATTGGTGGAAATATTAATTTTTGCGATGGTTTTTTCGAGTTCCGCATCAGCCATTTGACTGGCAATAGTTCTTTTCCAGATTAATTCATATAACCTGCGGGTATCGGCATCATCCACACTTAGCCTGTCCATTGCCGTTGGTCTTATGGCTTCGTGCGCCTCCTGTGCAGATTCATTTTTGTTTTTGTATTTGCGCACCTTCACATATTCATTACCGTATTGCGATTTTATTCTCGCGGTAATATCATTCAGCGCTGTATCACTAAGGTTCACACTGTCTGTACGCATATAGCTTATATAACCATTCTCGTACAGCTTTTGCGCCAGCAACATGGTGCGGCTAACAGAGTATCCCAGTTTTCTTGATGCTTCCTGCTGCAAAGTAGATGTGGTAAATGGAGCGGCAGGAGATTTTTTTGCGGGCTTAACCTGCACATCCCGCACAGTATATGCAGCGCCTATACAACTGCTCAAAAAATCATTGGCATCTTTCTCAGCATTATAGCGATTACCTTCTGCTTTAAATGTTACGGTTTTATCGCTGATGTCTTTTGCCTCTAATAATGCTTCTATCTTAAAAGTGCTTGTAGCATTAAAAGCATTTATTTCTCTTTCTCTTTCAGCAATCAGTCGTACAGCAACACTTTGTACCCTGCCGGCGCTAAGATTATTGCGCATACTCATTTTGCGCCATAGTACGGGTGAAAGCTCAAAACCTACAATCCTGTCCAATATACGTCTTGCCTGCTGTGCATCTACCAGGTTCATATCCAGCACACGCGGGTTTTGCACGGCAGACTGAATAGCAGGTTTGGTAATTTCATGAAAAACGATACGCTTGGTAACTTTAGGGTCAAGACCCAATACCTCACATAAATGCCAACTGATGGCTTCACCTTCACGGTCCTCATCCGTTGCCAGCCATACTTCTTCACTTTTTTTTGCCAGCCCTTTTAATTCTTTTACTACTCTTTCCTTTTCTTCTGGAATAATATAGCGCGGCTTAAAGTGATTGTCTACATCAATGCCCATATCATTCTTCTCCAGGTCGCGTATATGACCATAGCAACTCTTTACTTCAAAATCCTTTCCGAGGATTTTTTCAATCGTTTTAGCCTTTGCCGGAGACTCTACTATTAATAAATTTTTTGCCATGGTAGTGTTTAAACGCCCTTATTATAAAAATGATATAACAAGGCCGGTTTTTCATTTAAAAAAGCTTTTTTGCTTACTATCAATCCTGAAACCAATTGCTTATTCAGCCAATTTCGTGGCTTTTCAGGCGTGATAAATTGCTGCAATATTAGCGCAAACCTTTAAAAAACAAAAAAACGCTATGTATAAAAAGTCTGTGATTGCTTTTACGGATTGTGCATCGCGGTATATTTTCCGGTGTCCCAAACCACTGGAAACGATAAATTTAATTCCCGGAAAATCAGTTGGTTTTATCTTTTCCACATCCTTGTAAGGCGTTATATCATCTTCTGTATCGTGCAGCCATAAAATTTTTGCCTGTATATTTTTTAATGAAGGATGAATGGCTGCGTTTGCCATGCTGATGCCGGTTACCTCCTCACTCCACTTATTAAAAGCCTGCCTTACTTTATCATTAAGTTTAAGCAAACTAAAAAAACGGTCCATTACAGAAGTAATTTCTGTTGCCGGTGCCAGTAGCACAAGCCTTGTATCAGGATGATGAGGAATATTTTGCAAAAAATGCACCACTGCGAGTCCGCCTAATGAATGTGCTATATAAGCATCAAAAGGGCCAAACGCTTTGTGAACTTCGTTAAGCATATTTATATATACAGGAAGCATGATTTGTTTGCCATCACTTAAACCATGTGCCGGCGCGTCAAATGCCATCACTTCATATCCTTTTTTAATAAGCGGCAGCACAAAGCCTTCAAAATTTATAGCAGAGGATTCAAATCCATGCGCAATCAATACTTTTTTTTGTGCGGGATGATTCCAACGATATCCATATATATTAAGTCCATCCATTTTTAAATGAACAATAGCTGCTTTATCTATAATTGGTGAAGGTTTTTTTTGTACTCTTTTTTGTGGTGTACAAAAAAGTTTAAAAGCTTTTTGTGCTGCCTTTTGTGTTGATATTGCCGATATCAGTTGTAGTTTTTTAGCCGTGTATCCTAACGCTATTCTTGTAGAAACCTTCATTTTCCCGCTCGTTGATAACAGCGAAATTAATGGAGTTTATGCTTTATATTCATATTATGAATGTAGTAATCATCGGCACAGGAAATGTGGCTACTGTTTTAGGTAGAAAAATAAAAGCAGCGGGACATACCATTTTACAGGTTATCAGCAGAAATATTGATCATGCATATGCACTCGCTGATTTGTTGGGAGCCGGAAGTAATAATTATTTTTCTGCAGTAAGGCAGGATGCGGATATATACATCATTGCGGTTTCTGATGATGCAATACCTGAAGTAGCTGCTCAACTATTGATTGATAATGGTATTGTTGTTCACACCGCAGGCGCCGTATCAAAAAAAGTTTTAGAAAAATCTGCGCATTCTTTTGGTGTATTGTATCCACTGCAAAGTTTATCTGCACAAAAAGAAGATATTCCGCAGATACCGCTTTTGATTGATGGTAATACGGACGAAACAATTATACAGATAGAAAAATTTGCGCTCACTTTATCTGGCCAGGTGCAATATGCAGATGATGAAATGCGGCAGAAGCTACATGTTGGTGCAGTAATTGTCAACAATTTTACCAATTACCTGTACACGCTTACTGATGAGTTTTGCAAAAAAGAAAATATTAATTTCAAACTGTTGTTGCCATTATTAACCGAAACAGTGCAACGATTACAATATGACGAGCCCGCATTATTACAAACCGGGCCGGCTAAAAGAGGAGATACCATCACTATTCAAAAACAGCTCTCTATTTTAAAAACTTATCCTGTTTTGCATCAACTTTACCAGGAATTTTCCCGGTATATTATTGATTATTACAAAAAATATAATAAAGAAGGTATTGTTTAACGTATTTCATTTTCCTCGCTAGCGCTTTGTTACACAACCAAACCGGTTTTGCATATGTTATTTTATTTCATCAGCACATCAAATTATTAATTAGCCGCAAATGCATTTTGTTAAAGCAGCATATTCAACGATTTTATATAAATTTGTGCAATGCTGCCGGAAGCAAACATATTGCCTTTAATCAAAGAACAGGTTCAGGCGGTTTTGCCCGACGCCCGGGTATTGCTGTTTGGGAGCAGGGTTACAGGAAAGGTTCATGCAGAAAGCGATTGGGATATATTAATACTTACAAAAACAAAATATCCTAAATCTGTCAAATGGCTTATTCACGATAAGCTTTTTCATATAAGCATAGCATTTGCTACATTCATCAATATTATGATGGTACAGGAAGATGATTGGCATGCTAACCCCGGCTATTACGCTCTCAAAAAAAATATTGGAGAAAACTTTGTTGCTGCATGACGCAGAAAACTGAAGCAATACAACTTAAGCTAAAAAAAGCACAAGCATTACTTGCAGAAGTAGATATTCAGATCCAAAATCGCTTTTATGGAACTGCAATTAACCGGCTTTATTATAGCTGCTATCATATTACTAAAGCTTTATTGCTTACTCAGGACCTGGTTCCCAAAACACATAGCGGTGTTGCAACAATACTATACCAGCATTTTGTTGTAAACGGAAATTTCGACAAATCGCATGCTGCATTTTTTAGCAAGTTGATGCATGAACGAATTGATGATGACTACAGTGATTTTCTTGTGTCGGAGTATAATGAGATAGCAGAATTTATTGAGCCTGCAAAAGCATATGTATCGTATGTTGACAGCCTGCTTTCATCATATCTATTCCAACCTGATTAATATTCACGGTTGCCGGCACTTTAAAAATTAAACAACCAGTTCTCCCATATCACTATTCAAAAACAGCTCTCTATTTTAAAAACTTATCCTGTTTTGCATCAGCTTTACCAGGAATTTTCCCGGTATATTATTGATTATTACAAAAAATATAATAAAGAAGGTATTGTTTAACGTATTTCATTTTTGATTTAATACTTCTGCAATTATCTTCACGCCATGAAACTGAAAGCATTTTTGAGGCTGGTAAGATACCCTAACCTTATTTTTATTGCTATTACCCAGTTTTTGTTTTATTTCTGCATTGTTTCTCCATCTATTCATCCCGGAATATTTTTTCCGGATGAAGTGATATTGCTGTCGCTTATTGTACTCTCATCCGTATTTATTGCAGCAGGCGGATATATTATTAATGATTATTTTGATTTGAATATTGACCTGGTAAATAAGCCGGGTAGAATTGTGGTGGAAAAAGTTATTCCACGGCGCTGGGCAATTCTTTTGCATTGGTTCTTTTCCATTGCAGGCATTATTATAGGATTTTATGTTTCCTATATTACCAAAAACTGGTGGATAGGATTTTCAAACATTGTTTGTGTATTACTGCTATGGGTATATTCCACCACCTTCAAGAAAAAAATATTATCAGGCAATATTATTATTTCATTGCTTACTGCCTGGGTAGTATTAATCATATTCTTTTTTATAGACCACCTTTCTGTTAACAGTTTACATAACTGGCAAATTTCATCATTATTAGATGTGAGCGCGCATCGCAGAATTATGCGGCTGGCATTTTTATACGGCGGCTTTGCTTTTGTAATTTCTATTATAAGAGAAGTGATAAAAGATATGGAAGATATAGAAGGAGATGCACGCTTTGGTTGTCGCACAATGCCCATTGCATGGGGTATACCCGTTGCAAAAGTATTTACCGGCGTTTGGCTAATGGCGCTAACCGGCGCCCTGGTTGCCATACAGATTTATGCCATCTATCTCGGTTGGTGGTGGAGTGTTTTATATTGTATAGTGTTTATTATTCTTCCTCTATTATGGATAACAAGAAAGTTATATACCGCCACCATTGCCGCTGATTTTGGCTACCTAAGTGGCGCTGTAAAATTTGTAATGCTTACCGGTATTTCGTCCATGATATTTTTCAAATTATATCATTAATGGAAAAAGTTATACTCGCATCTCAATCGCCCAGGCGCAAACAATTGCTTGAATGGGCAGCTATAGATTTTGATATTATTGTAAAGCCTACGGACGAAAGCTATCCTGCAGATTTACCGCCCGATGAAGTGGCTATTCATATAGCAAAACAAAAAAACATAGCGGCAAGAACATCAGATGAATACAAAAAATATACACCAGGCACTGTTATTATTGCAGCAGATACTATTGTGGTATGCGATAACATCATTATTGGAAAACCGAAAGACCGGGATGATGCATTGCGCATACTTGAAACGCTATCGGGCAAAAAGCATCTTGTTATTACCGGCGTTGTTATTACATCTGGCGATAAAGAAACCAGCTTTGCAGATACCACAGAGGTTTGGTTTCATCCATTAACCAAAGTGCAAATTGAATTTTATATAGATAACTACAAACCTTACGATAAAGCAGGTGCATACGCTATACAGGAATGGATAGGCGTTGTGGGTATTGAAAGAATTAACGGAGATTTTTATACTGTAATGGGCTTGCCGGTGAGCAGGGTGGTAAGGGAGTTGGGGGTAATTTGAGAATGTGAGAATGTGGAAATGTGAGAATGTGGAAATTAACTTGAAAATTTGAAAGTGTTAAATGTCATGCCTGGATTTATTCAATAAATGAAGTGGAAGAATTGAAAGAAGGACAGGCTTCAGCTTTTTTAAACATTTCTCCGTACATTAGTGCTCACTATTTAACACCACAATTATCACCTATGACTGAACGCCTGCTGCAATTTATCTGGCAAATGCAGTACTACAATAAAACTGATTTGCAAACTGTTTCCGGTGATCAGTTATCTATCACTTATCCGGGTCAGTTCAACACCAACCAGGGACCTGATTTTTTAGAATCAATCATATCTATAAACAATACCAGGTGGGCAGGAAATATAGAGCTGCATGTTAAAGCATCAGACTGGAAAATGCATGGGCATACTGATGATCAGCATTATTCCAACATCATACTTCATGTAGTATGGGAGCATGATGAAGATATATATGATAAAAAAGGAAAACCAATCCCTGCATTATCACTGAACGATAAAGTGCCGAAAATTTTATTGCAGCGCTATGAGGAATTAATCTATAACCAGAAAATCATTCCCTGCGAAAACAGTATTTCCGTGGTGCCGGAAATAGTATGGGATAGCTGGAAGGCAAGATTACTGACAGAGCGCCTCCAAAGAAAAACCGAAACAATTGCTGCATATTTAAAACAAACCAATTCGCATTGGGAAGAAGTTTTCTGGTGGCTGATTGCAAGAAACTTTGGAAACGCGGTTAACAGTAATGCATTCGAAGCTATTGCACGCTCCATTCCGGTAAACATTCTTGCAAAACACAAAGGGCAAATACATCAGCTTGAATCATTCCTGCTTGGACAGGCAGGTTTATTAAACAGTAACTTTCATGAATCTTATCCCAAAATGCTGCAAAAGGAATTCAATTTTTTTAAAAAGAAATACAATTTTCCCCCTGTATACGAGCCTGTACATTTTCTGCGTATGCGGCCGGGCAATTTTCCGACCATACGGTTAGCGCAATTAGCAATGCTTATTAATAATTCTTTACATCTTTTTTCGCAGGTAAAAGCAGCGCCTTCGGTAAAAGAAGTGGAAAAATATTTACAGGTAACCGCTAATGATTACTGGCATTATCATTACAAGTTTGATGAAACATCTGCCTATAGGGAAAAAACGCTGGGAAAGCAGATGGTTAATAATATTTTAATCAATACCATTACTCCCATCCTGTTTGCTTACGGATATATACATAAAGAGCAGGTATATAAAAACAAAGCAATAAAATGGCTGGAAGACATTTCATCGGAAAACAATAATATTACCCGGCAGTGGAAACAACTCAATATTAAAAATAATACTGCGGCAGATACTCAGTCACTTATTCAACTCACCAAAGAATATTGCCTTCAAAAAAAATGCCTTAGCTGCGCTATAGGCACTGCCATACTTAAGCGGTCGTTTTAAGCAAGGAGGCGGGAAGGTGAGACGTGAAATCTCATGTTTATCTTTTTATTTTTCACATTTAACTTTTTCACGCCTCATGTTTCACATTTCACTATTACATGCTGTTGACTGAAGCGCCGCATCCACTATTGCAGCGCATCAGCGTTTTGCCAGTTGAACACAGTATTCACTTTTATATCAGGGTGTATGCTTTGCGCTACCGGGCAGGTATGTGCAGCCCTTTCAAGTATTGTTTTTTCCTTGTCTGTTAAGTCAAGGTTTTCCGGGAAATGAAATGTTAAATTTATACCTGAAATACGCCGTGGGTCGGCAGCCATTATCTTCTCAATCTCAATTTTTATTCCCTTAATATCAACATTCATATCCCTTGCTTTTATACCCATTATAGTAAGCATACAGCTACCGAGGGCTGTTGCTACAAGGTCTGATGGCGAAAATCGTTCTGCCAGCCCCTGGTTATCAAGGGGTGCATCAGTTTCAATTACAGTTCCTGATTTTAAATGAGTACAAACCGTACGCAAATTTCCTTCGTACACTACTGTTGAAGTCATTGTATTATTTTTGTTTAAATTTACGTTTAAAGAACACATAAATCATTACAGGTGAAAAAAATCATTGCGGTTTTAATATTTGCCGTTTTTGCATTTGCCGGATACAGTCAACAGGACAACTCCAGGAAAACAGAGAACAAAAAGCAGAAAAAGAAAGAAAAGATAAACCAGATAATGAGATTGGAAGAAGAAGGCGTTCCGTCGTTTCGTAAACAAAATGCTTTTGGAATAAAATTAAATACTGATGGCTGGGGAATATCATATGAATTTGGCCACTCTAATTCCGTAACCCGCGCCACTATATATCAAATTGAATTTAATGAAAAGAAACATCGTAAGGAAGATAAGCAAAATGTGCCTTTAGATGGAGGTAATGGATTTATATTTTTTGGTAACCCATTTGTATATGGAAAGAAGAATATTTTTTACCAGCTTAAAGGCGCTATAGGGCAACAGATTTTAATTGGCGGCAAAGGAAATAAAAATGGGGTTTCAGTATACGGCATTGGCGCAGGAGGTTTATCATTAGGATTGTTAAGACCTTATTATATGGAAGTGCAGGATGGAAATTCTTCCAAATATGTAAAATATGACTCTCCTGACAGTCTTTTATTTTTAGGACAGTCAATTGTTGGCGGCGCCGGCATAAGCAAAGGCTGGAACGAAATAAAAATTGCTCCCGGCTTACATGCAAAAACAGCTATCCGCTTTGATTATAACAGGTTTAACACAGTATTATCCGGTATAGAAGGCGGATTAAATGTTGAATATTATTTTAAAGATGTTCAGCAAATGGTGTATAGTCCTGCCAAAAAATTTTTTCTCAACGTCTACGTTTCCTTCTTATTTGGCAAACGGAAGTAAGACCGTTAAATTTGCATATTGCAAAGCAATTATTTACACTATGAGCGGATGTGCAACAACTACAGAGGCAGAACCACGGGCAAAAAAGCCGGATTGGCTTAGGGTAAAACTGCCAATAGGCGAAAGTTATAAAAACGTACGAAATTTAGTAGATACACATAAGTTACATACCATTTGCGAAAGTGGTAATTGCCCTAATATGGGCGAATGTTGGGGAGCCGGCACAGCCACCTTTATGATTCTTGGTAATGTATGTACCCGCAGTTGCGGCTTTTGCGCAGTTGCAACCGGTAGGCCGGATGCTGTTGACTGGGACGAACCCCAACGCGTAGCCGAAGCCATTTACCTGATGAAGGTGAAACACGCAGTTATTACATCTGTTGACAGGGATGAGATAAAAGACGGCGGCAGCATTATTTGGTACAATACCATTAAAGCAGTAAAAGCTTTAAATCCGGATACAACATTGGAAACATTGGTTCCGGATTTTAAAGGTGAAAAAGAAAATGTTCAACGTATTGTAGAGGCAGCACCGGAAGTGGTTTCTCATAATATAGAAACCGTTGAACGCATTACACGCCAGGTTCGTATACAGGCGAAATACTGGAGAAGCATGGAAGTATTGAAATACCTGAAAGAAAAAGGTATGCGTACAAAATCAGGCATTATGCTGGGTTTGGGTGAGGCTAAGGAAGAAGTACTGCAAACCATGCGTGACCTTCGTGCCAATGGTGTGGATGTAATTACTATCGGGCAATACCTGCAGCCCACGCGCAAACATTTACCAGTTCAGCGTTTTGTTCATCCTGACGAATTTAATGAGTACACAGAAGCAGGGTATGATATGGGATTTGATTATGTGGAAAGCGGTCCGCTGGTGCGCTCATCTTATCATAGCGAAAAACATGTGTTTGAAGGAGTGGGAAAAGAGGCATGGCTACAGAAAAAAACTGAAATGATTTCTTAAATCCATTTACAATAAAGATAGAGCGGCGTATTTTATAATATACCGCTTTTTTATGCCTATATAAAACTTCATGGAGTGCATCCCAAATTTTCGCTTCATATGTAGTTTGCCCTCATCCTGCTTAACGCATAGACCCCTCGTGGTAACAAAGCGGCAAGACGTTGTTCGGCGTTAGGATAAATGTTCAATAATTAAATATAAAGATGACATTTAAGTAGCTTGCTCTAAAAGTATCATCCTTAAGGGGTGAAAGAAGCAATCTCTTATAAATTTTTGAAAGAGGAGATTGCTTCCCCGCTTTAACAACATCAAACTAAATACAACCCGCTGGCGGGCTCGCAAACACGTGCCGGAGTGGTTATTTATTACTACCAGTACTAACACAAAGCATATATTTCATCACGCTCTCGCTCGTTTGCGATTCCGCCCGCATGATCATTTGAATTGAAAGAATATTATGGCGGGAGAAGCAATCCCAGTCTTGTTGATGTATGTATGCAGTTTTGCTTTTAATTGTAAGCCCTATGCATTTTTTTATTACTTTTTTGCGGAAAAAAGTAACGCAAAAAGCCGCCCGAAATCCCCGCCTGCCGGACAGGCAGGGAATACGGCCGATTTCGGGAATGCCCTGATTGAGCTTTAGTGCTACCGTGAACTGATTTTCAATCTAAACGAGCGAAAATTTGGGATACGCTCAACTTCATGTTATAAATATTTTAATCATTTGATTAAATTATTTGTTTAAATCAAATGATTTATCCTACTTTTGCATGTATTAATCTGATTCATGGCAAAAAGTACAAGCAAAGAGGCTATTTCAGCAGAGGAAAAAATTAAGGCTGCCGCAAGAAAAGTATTTACTCAAAAAGGCTATGCAGCCACCAGAACCAGGGATATTGTTGAAGAGGCAGGACTTAATATAGCATTGCTCAATTATTATTTCAGGAGCAAGGAAAAATTATTTGAGATCATCATGCTGGAAAAAATGCAAGAGTTTTTCGGTATTATAATACCCTTTTTGCATGATGAAACCACAACGCTGGATAAAAAAATTGAACAGATCACTAACCGCTACATTGACATGCTTTTGCAAAACCCTGATATGCCCATTTTTGTTTTAAGTGAAATTAGAAACAACAATGGCTTATTTAAAAAGATACAGGTTGGTAAAATATTGCAATCCTCTCACTTTGTGCGGCAACTAAAAGAAAAACAACCGGGTGTGCAACCCTTACATTTTATAGCTTCCATGCTTGGCATGATCATTTTTCCTTTTGTGTCAAAGCCTGTTTTTAAATCAGCAGGTGTGCTTAACGAGCACGGCTTTGCGACAATGATGGAAGAAAGAAAAAAATTACTTCCCAAATGGATTAAAGCTATGTTAGGTACTAAATAATCTTTTTGTAAAAGACCAATAATGATTAAACAACACACTAAAGACACGCATATATGAAAAAACTGGTTCTAAGTTCTTTTGTGTTCTTAACATATTTATGGGCAGGTGCACAAACCCTGTCCATAGAAACCTGTTATCAACTGGCGCGGCAACAATATCCCCTCACCAAACAACACGAACTGATAAAGCAAACCAATCAATATACCATCGCCAATATCGCCAGCGGGTATCTTCCCCAACTTAACATGAATGGACAGGCTACCTATCAATCCGATGTAACACAGGTACCTGTCAAAATTCCGGGGATGGATATTCCGCAAATCAGCAAAGACCAATATAAACTATACGGAGAAGCTGCACAAACTATTTATGACGGTGGCGTAATCAGGCAGCAAAAGAATATACAAAATGCTAACGCTGCGGTAGAAGAACAATCACTTGAAGTGGAATTATATAAACTAAATGACAGGATCAATCAGCTTTTTTTTGGCATACTGTTATTAAATGAACAGCTTATACAAAACGCCATAACAAATAAAGATATTGAAGCAGCATTAAAGAAAACAGCGGCGGCAGTTGCAAATGGAACAGCGTTAAAAAGCAATGCGGATGTACTAAGGGCCGAAATCATAAAAAATAACCAGCGTGCCATAGAGCTTTGCGCAATGCGCAAAGCTTACACTTCTATGCTTGGCGTATTTACAGGTCAGGAATTAAAAGAAACTGTAACCCTCGAAAAACCACAACCATTTACTGCCGTTGCCGACATGCACCGGCCCGAGTTGAACTTATATGAACAACAAGCCAAACAACTTGACGCGCAACAAAACCTTATCTCCGCAAAAAATTTACCTAAGCTGGGATTATTTGTACAAGGCGGTGCAGGCAGGCCGGCACTGAATATGCTCAGTAATAAATTTGAACCCTATTATTTAGGCGGTCTCAGGCTCAACTGGTCGTTGAGTGGGTTTTATACTTCTAAAAGAGAAAAATCGATTATTGATATTAAACGCAAAACAATTGATCTGCAAAAAGAAACCTTTCTTTTCAATACCAATCTCATTGATAAACAACAGAACGCAGATCTCAATAAATGGGCTTCATTATTACAAACCGATGATGAAATGATAGCGTTAAGAACCAACATTAAAAATGCTGCTGCCGCACAATTAGAGAACGGTGTGATTACCAGCAGCGATTTTATACGGGAACTTAATGCTGAAGACCAGGCAAGACAGAATAAAACTTTACATGAAATTCAATTACTGCTTACACAATACAGCATAAAATGGAATACAGGAAATTAACCCATTCACAACCAGGCACAGTCATGAAACAAGACCACATCAAAATACTCATAGCTAAAAACAAGCTTCCTTCAGCAGGCTGGTTATTACTAATTGCATGTATAGCCGTTATTTCGTCTTGCAGAAACAATAACACAGCATATGATGCTTCGGGAACTTTTGAGGCGGTAGAAACCATAGTATCTGCAGAGGCTACCGGGGTGATAAAAACATTTAATATTAGTGAGGGGCAGCAAATAGCCGCCGGCACAGAAGTGGGTTATATTGACAGTACACAATTATCGCTTCGCAAAAAGCAACTTGAGGCGCAGATAAAAGCCACGGGAAGCAGGTTGCCGGATATAACCGCGCAAACCAATTATTATAAACAACAATTAGCCGTTACACAAATAAGGTTAAACAATTTAAAAAGAGAGCAAACAAGGATAAACAACCTGGTAAAAGCTGACGCGGCTACCGGCAAGCAACTTGACGATATTAATGCGCAGGTAGAAGAAACAGAAAAGCAATTGCAGGTAATACAGAAACAAGACGCGGCGCAAGTTTCGGTACTAAGCACACAAACTTCAGGCTTAAGAAGCGATGCATTGCCACTGGTTGCCCAAATTGAGCAGGTACAAGATCAATTGAATAAAAGCAGGATTATTAATGAAACCCAGGGAACCGTGCTTGTTAAATACGCGGAGGTAAACGAGATGGCAACTATCGGGAAAGCATTGTATAAAATTGCCGATCTGCACACTATTATATTAAGGGCATATATTACCGGCGACCAGCTTCCCAAAATTAAGCTGAACCAAAAAGTAACCGTAATGGTTGATGATGGAAAGGACAATTACAAAAATTATGATGGCATTATTGAATGGATAAGTGATAAGGCAGAGTTTACACCTAAAACCATCCAAACCAAAGATGAACGCGCCAACCTTGTATATGCCATTAAAATAAGAGTAGCGAATGACGGGTTTTTAAAAATAGGTATGTATGCGGATGTGAAATTATAGTTGTAAAGTGTGAGGTAAAAGGTATAAGACAAAAGAAAACAGCATGTATTCTGTTGAAGTAAAGGACATCAGCAAAGTGTACGGAAAAGAAAAACTGGTAGCAGTTGACCATGTATCTTTTTCCGTAAACAAAGGAGATATTTTTGGTTTGATTGGGCCTGACGGTGCAGGTAAAACCAGTATTTTCAGGGTGCTTACTACCCTACTCTTACCTGATGGCGGGGGCGCCACGGTAGAAGGATTTGATATTGTAAAAGATTATGAGCAAATCAGGAGCAGGGTAGGCTATATGCCGGGAAGATTTTCATTATACCAGGATTTAACGGTAGAAGAAAACCTGCATTTTTTTGCAACACTTTTTGGAACCACTATCCGGGAAAATTATGATCTTATAAAAGATATATATGTGCAGCTTGAAAAATTTAAAGACCGCCGGACAGGAAAACTTTCAGGAGGAATGAAACAGAAGCTTGCTTTATGCTGCGCATTAATTCATAAACCAACAGTACTATTTTTAGATGAGCCCACAACGGGAGTTGATCCTGTTTCGAGAAAAGAGTTTTGGGAAATGCTAAAACGGCTGAAGGCACAGGGAATCACTATTATTGTTTCTACTCCCTATATGGACGAAGCAGACCTTTGCGACCGCATAGCACTTATGCAGGCAGGAAAAATATTATCTGTTGAAACGCCTGCGCACATCATCAATAATTATGGAGACCTGCTGGTTGAAGTAAAAGCAGATAACATGTATGAGTTATTGAAAGTACTGAAGGAATATAAGAAAGCATTAAACAGTTACGCATTTGGCGAGTATGCGCATGTGTCTTTTGAAAAAGAAATACCTGGTGACTTTCTACCATTCTTACAACAGAGAGGATTGTCAGGCATTTTTATGGCACCGGCAAATGTTACTATAGAAGACTGTTTTATTAAACTGCTTAAAAGTTAGTATGAGCGATACCGTTATACAAACAGAAAAGCTTACGAAAAGGTTTGGTGATTTTATTGCCGTAAACGAGATAAGTTTTAGCGTAAACAAAGGAGAAATATTCGGCTTTCTTGGCGCTAACGGCGCCGGCAAAACTACTGCTATGCGAATGCTCTGCGGGTTATTAAAACCCAGTTCAGGAAATGCACAGATAGCAGGATTTGATATATACAAACAAACGGAAAAAATAAAGCAAAGCATCGGCTATATGAGCCAAAAGTTTTCTTTATATGAAGACCTTACCGTACTGGAAAACATCAGGTTTTTTGGAGGTATTTACGGGCTAAGCAATACGCAGATCAGTTTGAAGAGTAAAAAACTGGTTGATGAATTGGGCTTACAACAGGAAGCTAAAAAACTGGTAGCAGAACTGCCTTTAGGCTGGAAACAAAAATTATCTTTTTCGGTGGCCTTACTCCACGATCCTAAAATTGTTTTTTTAGATGAACCAACGGGTGGTGTTGACCCTGTAACTCGTAGACAATTCTGGGAGATGATTTATGAAGCCGCCCACCGGGACGTAACCATTTTTGTAACCACTCATTATATGGATGAAGCGGAATATTGCAACAGGATATCTATAATGGTAGATGGTAAAATAGAGGCGCTGGATAGTCCCTCTCACCTGAAGCAAAAATTTAAAGCCACATCAATGGATGAAGTGTTTTACCAGTTGGCAAGGGGTGCAAAAAGAGAAGAATAGTATTAAGAAAGTAATGCGCATGAAACAGTTTCTAACATTTGTACAAAAAGAGTTTTATCATGTATTACGTGACAAAAAGACTTTGCTCATTCTTTTCGGTATGCCTGTTGTGCAGATCCTGATATTCGGGTTTGCATTATCGAACGAGGTAAAAAACTCGAAGATAGTTGTGATGGACCAGGCAAAAGATATCTCGTCGCAAAAGCTTATCAACAAAATTGAAGCCAGCAAATACTTCGATATTGAAGAATCCATACATAGCCAGGGGCAGATAGATGCCGCATTTAAGAAGGGCGCTATTAAAATGGCGCTAATTATACCAGCCGGGTTTTATCAAAACCTGGTGCATGAGCATAAGGCACAGGTGCAGGTTATTGCAGACGCGTCAGACCCCAATATTGCTACCGCACTTACGAATTATGCCAATGCCATAGTACAGGATTTTCAAACGGAATTAAATACTGGGTTTGAAATGCCTTATACTATAATTCCCGAAACAAGAATGCTTTACAATCCCCAACAAAAAAGCGTTTACTCAATGGTGCCGGGTGTTATGGCTTTGGTATTAATGTTATTATGCGTATTGATGACTGCCATTTCTATTGTTCGCGAAAAAGAAACCGGCACAATGGAGGTTTTACTTGTATCCCCGTTCAAACCTTCTCTTGTTATACTTTCAAAAACAGTTCCTTACTTGTTGTTATCATTTATTGATATCATTATAATACTTATGATGAGCGTATGGCTGCTTGGGCTGCCGATCAATGGAAATATATTTTTATTACTTGCCGTGAGCGTATTGTATATTATTACCTGCCTCAGCCTTGGTATACTAATTTCTATTAAAACCACTACACAGCAGGCTGCAATGATGATATCGCTGATGGGCATGTTGTTGCCATCTTTAATGCTGAGCGGGTTTATGTTCCCGATAGAAAATATGCCGGTGCCATTGCAGGTTATTTCAAATATTGTTCCTGCCACATGGTTCAACAATATAATAAAAGCAGTAATGATAAAAGGGCTTGGCCCATCATTCATCTGGAAAGAAGTATTGATTTTAACCGGGATGACATTATTCTTTTTATTTGTAAGCCTCAAAAGCTTTAAAATAAGGCTTGCCTGACAAAAAAATGAGAACCATATTATTCTTATTGCAAAAAGAGTTTCTGCAAATAATGCGGAACAAATCCATAAGGGTCATGATTTTCGTGATGCCGGTTATCCAGTTAATCATTATGCCACTTGCAGCAGACTATGAAGTAAAAAATATTAACCTGTCAATAGTAGACCACGATCATTCCACTTATTCAGCGCAATTGATATCTAAAATAACAGCCTCCAGTTATTTTAAATTTGCGGCTTATAATCAATCTTTCCGGGAAGCATTTATCCTGGTTGAAAAAGACAAGGCGGATATCATACTGGAAATACCCGTAAATTTTGAGAAGGATTTAATTAAAGAAAACAAAGCAAAAGTATTTATAGCAGCAAATGCCATTAACGGTATCAAGGCAAACCTGGGCAGCGCATATCTTGCCAGTATCATCCGGGATTATAATATGGAATTAAGATCAAAACTTATTGCAGTAACCAGGTATAATCCTGTACCGGTTATTGAAGTCCCTTCTTCCAACTGGTTTAATCCGTTGATGAATTACTATTATTTTATGGTTCCGGGGATACTCGCCATTTTAGTAACCATGGTTGGAGGGTTTCTCTCTGCCTTAAATATTGTAAAAGAAAAAGAAGTTGGCACAATAGAACAGATCAATGTAACGCCTATTAAAAAATATCATTTTGTTATAGGCAAGCTGATCCCTTTTTGGATATTGGGAAATATAATCTTTACCATAGGGTTATTGGTGGCCTGGTTAATATATGGCATAGTTCCTGTTGGCAGTTTGTTGCTGTTGTATGTATGCATTTCCATGTATCTGCTGGCTATTCTGGGATTTGGATTATTGATTTCCACCTTTTGCGAAACACAACAGCAGGCCATGCTGGTGATGTTTTTCTTTATGATGATATTTATACTGATGGGGGGCTTATATACTTCTATTGACAGTATGCCTAACTGGGCAAAAATCATTGCCAAATTTAATCCTGCCGCATATTTAATAGAATTGATAAGAATGGTAGTTTTAAAAGGCAGTGGTTTTAAAGATGTGCTGCCGCATATAATAAAGCTTGGCATATTTGCTGTTGTGCTTAACAGTTGGGCGGTATTGAATTATAAAAAAACAAATTAACATTCAATGATCTATACAGGAAGAAGAAGAGGTTTGCAGGGATTTTGCTTTTAGCAAAAGCAATTTGCTGTAAGTTTTGAAAGAGATACAATAAAGAGGCATACTACTTCATTTTTCGTACTGTTTCTATCGGGAAGACGCCCCGCACCCGTCATTCCGTTCCGCCAGAATGTTGCTTTGAACTAAATGTATGTTGCGGCAGAGAGGAATCTGCCTGGGCTGTAGTGCAAATGTTGAGTATACTCCTGATGAGGTTTAGCCAATACACACTATTACCCGATATTCAGCTCCAGTATTCGTTAATTTTTAAACGTCTTCTTCATTGCTCCAATCATCAAAGCCGGGCTCCAATCTCCGGGAACAATCATACGGCGGATAGTGTATAAAGGATCTGTTTCATCCATTTTGGTAGACAATTGAAAAGCGGCAGTGATATTTCTTTTTTTCAACTCAGGAATAGCCTGCTGATTCCAAACGCCAAACGGGTATGCAAAATATTTTACCGGCTTTCCTGTTATTGTTTCAAGTTGTTTGCATGATTCTGTTATTTCCTTGTCCCAATCCGCTTCGGTATATTTTCTAACATCTTTGTGATCCCATGTATGAGAAGCAATAACATGCCCATCATCAGACAATTTTTTTATCTGGTCTTCCGACATATAAATTGACCGCCCGGTAGAGATGGTCATTATAAAAAATACGCCTTTAAAACCATGCTTTGCCATTTCCGGCGCCGCAATATTATATTGATCAACATCGCCATCATCATATGTAAGCATAATCGGTTTAGAAGGAAGTGCGGTACCTTTAGTGAGATAATTGTATAAATCATCTGGTAAAATAGTGTGATAACCACTATCTGCCAGTATTTGTAACTGACTTTTAAAACGTGCCGGCGGCACAACCACATCTTTTGCCAAACGAGTTTCCCGGCTGCGCCATTCCCTTATTTGATGGTAGCACAAAACAGGCACCTGCGTTCTTGACAAAATAGTAGCAGCATCTGCTAAAACAACATTATCCTTTGCTGTTAGGGTTTGTTCCTTAGTTTTTGTTGTATCATTTGCTGCTTTTTCCGCATCAGGTTGAGATAATTGGGAATGGCAGGACATTAACAGACATAAGCCTGCGCTAAAAAAAGAAAGGGTTATTTTTTTCATGTTATTTGAAACGAAAACTTTTGTTTACAAGTGTCAAATATCAAACAAATATTTTTAATTAATAGGGAGAAGGGCTTACCGACGTCCAGCCGCCATCAATTACAAGGCTTTGTCCTGTTATATGGCGGGATAGTGGAGATACCATAAATAAAGCCGCATTGGCAATATCCTGCACCGTGGCGGGCTTACCCATTGGTGTAATACGGCTCCAGGTGCTCATATATTCCGGATCGCCTAATGTACGTTCAGTTAGTGTAGCGCCGGGAGCTATTGTGTTTACATTAATATTATATGCTGACAATTCAACCACCAGGTTTTTTGCCAGCATTTCAAGGGCAGCTTTCGTCATACCATAAGCCGCAAGATTTTTATGCGCCTGGTGCCCGGTAACAGAAGACATCAATAAAATACTACCACCGGATTTTTGTTTGATGATTTGTTTTGCAGTAGCCTGCGCCAATAAAAAACTGCCGCCAAGGTTAAGCTGCATTACTTTATTCAATGACTCAATGGGGTAACTCAGAAAATCCCCAAACAAAGTAATACCCGCATTGGCTATGGCAATAGTTAACTTACCGTACTTTATTACGGCTTCATTTACCATCGCATTAATAAACTTTTCATCAGCTACATCGCCGGCAAAAGCAATACATGCATAACCTTCTCTGGCAATTGTTTCAGCGGCATTTTTTGCCAACGTTGTATCAATATCATTCAAAACAACAGAAGCACCATTGGCGCACAATTGCCTCGCAATTTCAAAACCTATCCCCTGCCCTGCCCCAGTTACTATAGCAACCTGGTCTTTAAAAATTTCCGGTTTATTATACATGTTACGTCTTTAAGATAAATCACTAAAACATTAAGTTTCAGGTTTCAAGTTTCAGGTTTCAGGTTTCAGGTTCCCCGATATCACTTTGTTCATCGGGGTCTTCGACAGGATTGCAGGTTCATTGTTTTACCTCTCCCGTTTCACATATTCACCATTCACTATTGCCTGTGCGGGACTGATAAACCTATAAGGTTTGCCGGGCAGCATTGCGGCGCTGCAAACCTTATAGGTTTTATTGCTGATGGCTGATAGCTCACCGGTCAATGAGAATCCCTCGTCACTTCACTTCCTGATGATCCTTTCAAAAAATCAAAATCCGCTCCCATATGTGCCTGCTCCACGTGGTTAATATATAAACTCACATAGCCTCTTTTATATACCGGTGCGGATGATTGTTTTTCTTTTTTACGTCTTGCAAACTCTTCATCACTAACATCTGCATACAATACTCTTTTTGCTACATCGAGCGTAATAATATCGCCATCCTGTATCACAGAAAAATTTTCACCGGCAGCGGCTTCAGGAGAAACATGCAATACAACCGTACCAAATCCTGTTCCGCTCATACGTCCGTCAGAAATACGCACCATATCTGTAATACCTTTTGCCAGTACTTTTTTAGGAAGTCCCATGTTCCCTACTTCAGGCATGCCTGGATAACCTTTTGGCCCCACATTTTTTAATACCATTATACTGTTTTCATCAATATCAAGATCAGGATCATCAATGCGCTGCTTGTAATCTTCAATATCTTCAAACACTATAGCTTTGCCGGTATGTTTTAATAAATGCGGGCTTGCCGCAGAGGGTTTAAGCACAGCGCCTTCCTCACAAATATTTCCTTTTACTACCACAATGCCCGATATATCATTAAATGGTTCCTTAGAAGTGGCAATTACTTTACGATCATAGCACTCAGCGTTGTTGCAATTTTCTTCCACGGTTTTTCCATTAACCGTTAATGCATCTTTATGCAATATTGCAAGAATTTCTTTCATCACAGCCGGAAGTCCGCCTGCATAATACAGGTCTTCCACAAAATGCTCACCCGAAGGTTGAAGATTGGCGATTAGCGGAATATCCTGGGAGTGTATATCAAAATCTTTTAAAGAAAGTTCAACACCTAACCTGCCTGCAATGGCAAGCAAATGCAACACAAAATTGGTTGATCCGCCAATAGCAGCATTTACTTTTATAGAATTTTCAAATGCATTACGGGTAAGGATATCCGTTGGTTTCAGGTCTTCCTTCACCATTTCAACAATGCGCATACCAGAAAGTTGGGCCAGTACTTTTCTGCGTGAATCTGCGGCAGGTATAGCAGCATTTTCAGGAAGTGAAAGACCAAGCGACTCAACCATGCATGCCATTGTGGAGGCGGTGCCCATTACAGCGCAATGTCCGCGGCTGCGTGCCATACACGCTTCTGTAACTTCCATTTCTTCTTCTGTCATATGCCCGGAGCGAACGGCTTCGCTGAAGCGCCATATATCGCTGGTACCAATATTTTTTCCTTTGTATTTTCCTGTTAGCATCGGTCCGCCTGATACAACAATGGTGGGAATATTTACACTGAATGCACCCATTACCAGCGAAGGTGTTGTTTTATCGCAGCCGCAGAGCAATACCACACCGTCAATAGGATTGGCTCTTATTGATTCTTCCACATCCATACTGGCAAGGTTACGGTAAAGCATAGCCGTTGGTTTAATAAGCGTTTCGCCCAGCGACATTACAGGAAATTCTACAGGAAAACCACCGGCTTCTGAAATTCCTCTTTTTACTGATTCCGCTAATTCTCTGAAGTGCGCATTACAGGGCGTGAGTTCTGACCATGTATTACAAATGCCTATAACAGGCTTTCCTTTAAATTCATAATTAGGAATACCCTGGTTTTTCATCCATGCGCGGTATATAAAACCATCCTTTCCTTTTTTGCCAAACCAGTTTTGGCTGCGGAGTTTTTTATTCATGTGGTGCAATCCTTTCGGGTAAAGATAGGGAAAGTTAGGGGCTGGGAGTTTGAGATTTGAATCCAAGGTTGCCAACCTTTGGGATAGGTATTTTTAATACTAAAGCGAATGTGTTGAAGGTTGGCAACCTTTACGACATTTTTAAATGCACCCTGTGGTTTATGACACTAAAAACTACAAACTAAAAATTAAACCCTGCATATCAATTAAACAGCCACGCCCTCTTCCTTCATCACCTCTTCAATCGCTTTCAGTAATGCCTTCACATCAGCCGGGAATATCTGCCCGATATTACCTATGCGGAAAGCATCAGCTTTACTTAATTTACCGGGATATATTACAAACCCTCTTTCATTTAATTTGTTATAGAAACGATCAAATTTGAAATCCGGGGAATCGGGGTATAAAAATGAAGTAATGATATGCCCTTGTATTTCGGGAGAAAGATATTGCTGAAAACCCATCTGGTGCATGCCTTCATCCAATATTTTTTTATTCGCTTTGTATCTTGCTTCTCTTGCAGAAACACCACCTTCTTCTTCCAGTTCTTTCATAGCCTGCTGAAAGGCCATAATGCTAAGTGTTGGTGGCGTGAACCTGAACTGTCCGTTGGTTTCAAGGCCATACCATTGATCATATAAATCAAGACTTAAACTGCGTGCCTGACCTTTGGATTTTTCCAACTCACTTTTTTTACATAATGCAAACGCAAAACCCGGAACGCCTTCTATGCATTTATTGGAAGATGATACCAGGAAATCAATATGCAATGCAACCATATCCATTACCACGCCACCAAAACTACTCATGGCATCTACAATGAATACTTTATCATATTTTTTGCATACTGCTCCTATTTCACCCACAGGATTAAATAAACCTGTTGTTGTTTCGCTGTGTATACATACTACATGTGTAATACCTGAGTTGTTTGCTAAAAACTCATCAACAGCTCCAGGTGTTACAATAGCGTCTTCATCAAAACGTATCACTTCGTGATTAAGCTTATGTATTTTGGCCATCTTTACTATGCGTTCGCCATAAGCGCCATTAGCCAGTATCAGTAATTTATCTTTATCACCTACAACACTGCTTATTACACTTTCAACACCAAACGTACCGGAGCCCTGCATAATCACACATTCATAACCTTCTTCTTTAGGGGCATGCGCAAGTTTTAATAAACCCTCACGAATGTTTTTAACCGCGTTCACAAAAGCATGATCTCTTGAACCCATATCTTCCAGCATTGCTTCTTTCACAGTGCGTGATGTTGATAAAGGTCCGGGGGTAAATAACAAAGCAGAATGTGACATATATTTCAATTTAAATTTTTTAAATTTTAATTAAGGGGGATAACAGCTACATCTTTAACCTTCATGCGCCGGGCTGTTTTAATAAAAAATATACAGGCAACTGCAAGCAATATTAATGATAGTATAGATTGCAGGTAAGTAAATTTTATTAATACCATCGACCATTTAAGGTCTTTCATAAAGAATTCTTTATACAACATTAATACCACACTGCCCAGGTAACCTATTGAATCGCACATATACACAAAAAAACCTGCATTGGCTTTTATTCTGAAAAACGCAATCATGCGTTCAAACAATGCTATTTGCATAGGCATATATGCCAGAAAGAGCCCTGTGCCTAATAAAAACATCCACAAAAAAGGAGAAATTTTATGCAATTGAAATAAGAGCGTAGCCATACCGCTGATGGCAAAGCCTATTGCAATAATGCCATTAACCGACCAAAATCCTTTTATATTACTTTTTATTGCAGAAAGGCTGCCAATAGTTACCAATACAATAACACTTGCAATAGCTTCTGTTTGCGTGAATACATTTTTATTAAAATGCACATCTACTTCATTCCATATTTCCACGGCAAAATTATCGCGGAAATCTCTGAGGGTAGCGAGAAAAGTATATAGGATAATATAGCATAACACACCCCATCCATAGTTTCTGAATACATTTCTTTTATCTTCATTATTCATTGGTAAGCGTGGCGACCTTGCCCGCATATCTTCTTCTGTTGGAGCGGGAATAACAGATAACATCCAAACAAATAAAAAAAACAGGGGCAAAAAAATTAATCCCATTACAAAAGGCATCCAGAACTCACTTACCGCCGGAAACCATTCTCTCACATCAAAATACAATGTTTTTAATATGCCTGATGAAACAATAAGACTAATGCTTAATCCAATGGCAAGTATCTCTGTAAATTTCCTGCCTTCCAGATAACTGAATACAATACCCCATATCATACCGAGCGGCAATCCATTTAAAAACAAACAAACAAAATTGTAGGGATGCGGCACCAACCCAAAAAGCAGTAAAGCTGTTTCTGCAAAAAGTATTAACCCTATAATAAGTTTTGTACGGCTGGTTGATTTTAATTCTGAAATAACTTTTATGCCCATGAATTTAGAAAGCATATAACCAAATACCTGCGATATAATAAGAATGGTTTTATAATGTATATCCCAAAGTGTGAGCCCTTCATACGTACCTGCATTAAATGGTTTTCTGAACGCATACATGCAGAAGTAAGTACCAAAAGCCGCCAACATGCACCATATAATAAAAAATGGTTTTGATGTTGTTAAAAGTCGTTTGATCAGTTGCATCAGTCAGGTTTTTTAAGCGAAAGTTTTGTTTTACAATAATTAAACCTTGTTTAGCCTTTGTAAATATATTCAAATTTCAATTCAACAGCGCAGCTTAACAAAAAGAAAATATTAGGAGTACATTTGCCTATGAGTTATACTACCAAACTTTCCGTAAACATAAACAAAATAGCCACGCTCAGAAACAGCAGGGGTGGCAATAATCCTGACGTTTTAAAAGCAGCCAGGGATATTGAACGCTTTGGCGCGGATGGCATTACGGTTCACCCCCGCCCGGATGAACGGCATATACGCTACAGCGACGTAAGGGCAATTAAAAAAGCGATCACTACAGAATTCAATATAGAAGGCAATTGCAGGGAACAGAAGTTTATTGACCTTGTGTTAGAAACCAAACCGAACCAGGTAACACTGGTACCTGATGAGCTTGGGCAAATTACCAGCGACCACGGATGGGATACCATAAAAAATAAAGATTATTTAACAGAAATGATATCCCTGTTCAGAAACGCAGGTATTCGTGTTTCCATATTTGTTGACCCTGATGTGAAGATGGTGGAAGGCGCAGCCGCTGCCGGCACTGATAGAATTGAATTGTATACCGAAGGCTATGCCAGCGCGTATTTACAAAATCCCCAAAAGGCAATTACTCCATATGTTGCTGCTGCACAAAAAGCAAAAGCATTAGGGCTGGGCTTAAATGCCGGGCATGACTTTGATATGCATAACCTCGCATTTTTCAAACAGCACATTCCCTGGTTAGATGAGGTTTCAATAGGGCATGCGCTAATATGTGATGCGCTTTATCTTGGACTGGAAAATACCGTTCAATTATATAAGCGGCAATTGAAATAATTTCGGTGGCATGAATATTGATTTACAAAACGCTTTAAAAACAACAACAATATGAAAAGAATGCTTTTTATGCCTTTATTGGCAGCAACAGTGCTTGTAACCAGCATAGCTTGCGCACAGGATCAGAAACCGGCAAGTCCCCCGGCAAAAGTTTCTGAAAAAATTGCTTCAGGCGCAACAATAACTATTAATTACAGTCAGCCATCTGTAAAAGGAAGAACTATTGGTAAAGACCTTGAGCCGCTACCAGGAAAAGTATGGCGCACAGGGGCTAATGAAGCAACCGTATTTGAAACAGATAAAGATATTACTGTGGAAGGGCAAAAACTGCCTGCAGGAAAATATGGGTTATTTACTATTGCAGGTGATAAAGAGTGGACTATCATCTTTAATAAAACATGGAAGCAATGGGGCGCGTTTAAGTATAGTGATGCAGATGATGCTTTACGCGTGAAAGTGCCGGTTGGCAAAGCTCCGGCATTTACTGAAACCTTTACTATTAAAATTGGAGAAGATGGTAAAGTAAGTTTATTGTGGGGCAATACAGAAACAGATTTCGCAGTAAAATAATTTTTCACTGTACATAAAAAATGCCCTGTTCCGATAGTGATCGGGCAGGGCATTTTTATTTAGAATGACGCTTTTCAAGTATTGAAATAATATCCTTTAACCTGTACCCTTTTGCATTTAATAAAATAAGATAATGAAATAAGAGGTCTGCAGATTCATTCAGAAAAAGTTCCTCATTATTATCTTTCGCCTCGATAACGGTTTCCACTGCCTCCTCTCCTACTTTTTGTGCAATTTTATTAATGCCTTTTGCAAAAAGTTTAGCTACATACGATTCATCAGGAGATGCTTTTTTGCGCAGCTCAATAATATCTTCAAGATAATACAGGAAATCATCTTTATGGTTTTTTTCATCCCAGCAGGTATCAGCGCCGGTATGGCAAACCGGGCCAAGCGGATGCGCTTTTATCAGCAAAGTATCATTATCACAATCTACTGCTGCTGATTTTAGCTCAAGAAAATTACCGCTCTCTTCGCCTTTGGTCCACAGCCTTTTTTTGCTCCTGCTATAAAAAGTAACCTTGCCTGTTTGCATAGTAGCCTTCAGCGCATCTTCATTCATAAAGCCCAGCATCAGTACTTTTTGTGTGGCATTATCCTGCACTATAGCGGGCACTAATCCGTCGTTGTATTTCTTAAAATCAATTTTCATGTAAGAGAAATATGAGAGCGCAAGTTACGTGAATGTTTGAAAACACTTTTCAGGTTGTATTCAATAGGGCAGGCTTTAGATTTTCGTATTATATACACCATTTTTTCTGTACACGGATAAGACAGATACTTCGTAGCACGGATTGATCCGTGTTGTTTACATCTGTATAATCCGCGTTCCATTTTTATGTATAAAAGAAAAGGAAGGAATGAAAGTAATGCGAAAATCTGAAATACCCCCTGCTCAATACGTTCCTGCAAACCTGAAACTTGTAACTATTGTCTAACCTCCACTCCTTTTTCTTTTAAATAGCTTTTTAAATCGGGGATATCTATTTCTTTAAAATGAAATATACTGGCGGCCAAAGCCGCATCAGCTTTGCCTTCTTTAAAAACAGTAACAAAGTGTTCCATCGTACCGCCGCCACCGCTGGCTATAACAGGTATGGGTAGTTGCTCAGAAAGGTTTTTTGTAATATCCAATGCAAAACCCTGTTTAGTTCCATCATGATTCATAGATGTAAGCAATATTTCACCGGCACCAAAATCCACCGCCTGCCTTGCCCAATCTGTACACTTCGTGTCGGTTTTTGTTCTGCCGCCATTGAGGTATACATACCATTCGTCATCTTCCTCTTTTTTAGTATCGATAGCCAACACTACACACTGGCTGCCAAATTCCTTTGCCAGATCATTGATGAGCTGAGGATTTTTATATGCGGCTGTATTTACAGAAATTTTATCTGCGCCATTTTGTAACAATACGCTTACATCCTGCACACTGCTGATGCCGCCACCAACGGTAAAAGGTATATTGATGTGATGAGATATGCGGTTTGCCAATTCACTCAACGTTTTTCTTTTTTCTACTGTAGCGGTTATATCCAGGAAAACCAATTCATCAGCGCCCTGTCTGGCATATAACGCGCCCAGTTCCACGGGGTCACCCGCATCACGCAGGTTTACAAAGTTGGTGCCTTTAACTGTTCTTCCGTCTTTTATATCGAGACAGGGAATGATGCGTTTTGTAAGCATGGGAGATTTATGGTTTATAATTTATTGTTTGTGGTTTGTCGTTCAAAGATCATTGTCGGCTGCGAAATTTCTGCCCTTTTATTGGTGATTTATTTAAATAAATCATAAACGCTGCAATCTTGGTTGAAAGTTGCTCATATTGAGAAATAATTTCGTTGAATTCTTTTTCGGATATGTATTGTTGATCAACCGCCCTATATAACTGTGAACGAACCTCGCCGCAAGAACCTTTTGCAATTCCCAGAAAATTAATAAACTCTAGTCTTGAAGAGCGATCAAATCCTTCTGCAATATTATCCATAACTGATCCTGCTGAAGATTTTATTTGTTCTTTGAATTTATATTCCTTTGAGAAAATGTCTCTCTGAGTGAGCAAAAAAATTCTTAAGGAAAGCTCTCTGGATTGCTTCCAGATTTCCAGTTCTTCAAACTTTAGAATTGTAGGCATGTTATTATAATTAGCAACAACTTAAAACTACAAACAATAAACTACAAACTTCTCAAATCATCAATCCTTATCCTTCCCTCATAAATCGCTTTCCCCACAATTGCGCCTTTGCAACCGGCATCGCTGAGTTTATGCAAATCATCCATATTGCTTACACCACCACTTGCTATAAAATACAGTTCAGGAAATTTATTGAGTATACTTTTGTATAGTTCCGTTGAAGGTCCTTCGAGTTTTCCATCTTTACTAACATCTGTACAGAATAATTGCTTTATGCCATGATTGATATATTTCTCAATAAAATCATAGATCCATATATCTGTTGTTTCCAACCATCCGGCAACCGCAATTTTTTCATCCTTTACATCTGCGCCTAACAAAAATTTATCAGCGCCAAAAACAGTAAACCATCTTACTAATTCCTTTTCATCTTTAACTGCAATACTGCCTACTGTAGCCAGTGCCGCGCCTGAATTAAACACAATTTTCACATCGTCTTCTTTTTTTATACCGCCACCAAAATCAATAACCAGCGATGTTTTACCCGCAATGGTTTCTAATACTTTCCAGTTCTTTACCTGTCCGGCTTTTGCACCGTCAAGGTCTACAAGGTGCAGTCGTTTCAAACCCGCGTCTTCAAATTGCATGGCCACCTCAAGCGGGCGTTCATTGTAAATTTTCTTTTGCGTATAGTCTCCCTGCGTTAAACGCACACATTTCCCATCTATAATATCTATTGCCGGTATTATTTCCATTGCTGTTTAATTAATCAGTTGTACGAAGTTTTTTAATATTTGTTCGCCTACTCCGGCGCTTTTTTCAGGATGGAATTGAGCGCCATAAAAATTGTTTTTATGCAAAGCAGAGCTGTAAGGAATAACATAGTCTGTTGTTGCGATCGTATGTTCACCCAAAGCCGCATAATAGCTATGAACAAAATAAGTATAGCTATCCTCCGGCACATTATTAAAAAGCGGTGTTTTCAAGTCAACAATATTATTCCAGCCTATTTGCGGGATTTTCAACTTATTATCAGCAGTAGCCGCTTTGCCGAAATATTTTACATCTTCATCAAAAATATTCAGGCAATCCACATTGTTCTCTTCAGAAAACCTGCACATCAATTGCATACCAAGGCATATTCCTAATACAGGTTGTTTCAAATTTTTGATGGCAATATCCAGCCCTCTTTCCTTCAAATACCTCATTGCGCTGCTTGCTTCCCCAACTCCCGGAAAAATCACTTTATCTGCCTGCTGAATTTCAGCAATATTATCTGTAACCTTAGCGCGTACACCTATCCGGTCAAGCGCGTACAATACAGATTGTATATTGCCAGCATTATATTTTATAATTACAAGATTCATTGTAACTTTAGTTTTATGCGGAAGTAGCTCAGTTGGCAGAGCATCAGTTTCCCAAACTGAAGGCCGCGGGTTCGAGCCCCGTTTTCCGCTCTTTTATTGCAATACTCCCTCCAAAAAATTTTTAGTCGCTTGTTTTATATCAGCATGCTGCTGCAAGGCTTTTATATAGGCGCTGCCTATAATAGCGCCATTGGCGTAATTGCAAGCCGACTGAAAAGTGGATTTATCTTTTATACCAAATCCAACCAATACCGGATTTTTCAGGTTCATTGCTTTTAACCGCTTCAGGTATACTTCCACGTCAGAAAAATCTTTGTCTTTACCGGTGGTAGAAGAAGATGAAACGGCATAAATAAACCCGGTGCTCAATGCATCAATCTTCCTGATACGTTCCTCAGAAGTTTCCGGCGTAACCAGGAAAATAAAATCCAACCCATACTTTTTTACAATGATTCCGTATTCTGTTTCAAATTCCCGCATCGGCACATCAGGAAGAATCAACCCATCCACCCCGGCGGCAGCAACATCTTTACAAAATTTTTCAAAGCCGTATTGCAAAACAGGATTCGCATAGCCCATTAATATTACAGGCACGTTGACCGTTTTGCGCATCTGCTGCAACTGGCTGATCAATACTTTAATGGTCATTCCATTATGTAAAGCAACACCGCCGCTTTCCTGTATTACCGGTCCATCCGCCAAAGGATCGCTGTAAGGTATACCCAGTTCTATCAAATCAACGCCATTAGCCTGCAATGCTTCCATCACTTCTATTGTACTGTTTAATGTTGGGTAACCCGCAGTACAGTAGATGTTCAAAACATTCTTTTGCTTTTGCTTAAATAGTTGTTGTATTCTACTCATTTTTGATTTCTGATTTGAGATTTTTGATTTGAGATTTTTGATTTGAGATTGACACTTCTTCCTTCTCTCCATACAATGGTGAAGGAGCAGTGCTATAGGATAAAGCCAAACGTTTTGTTCTACCATCAAGCCTCACCCTCCTTCTCGCTCTCCTTGCAGAGAGAGACGGTACTGCAGCACAATGCCAAACTTCATATCTTCCACATCAGCTATTGAATATAGCCGGGCTAACATTTTCAAATTTTCAAATTACCTCATTTTCAAATTAATTTTCACATTCCCACATTCTCCCCTTCTTCCATTGCCTTCATATACGTTGCCATATCTTTATCGCCTCTTCCGCTCAAACAGATTACTACGATATCCTTTGGCGTTAGTTTGAGTTGATTCAGTCCCGCAATAGCATGTGCACTTTCCAGAGCAGGAATAATACCTTCAAGCCTGGTCAGCTCAAAAGCCGCATCCAACGCTTCTTTATCAGTAGCACTTAAAAATATACCACGACCGGTTTCAAACAAATGCGCATGCATCGGCCCTATACCCGGGTAATCCAGTCCGGCGGAAATACTATGCGGCTCCACTACCTGTCCATCTTCAGTTTGCATTACTAAGCTTTTACTTCCATGCAATACGCCGGGTTTACCTAATTGTGTTGTAGCTGCACTCATACCACTTTTCACGCCGTGACCGGCAGCTTCTACCGCAACAAGTTTCACAGATAATTCTTCCAGGAAATGATAAAACGTACCTGCCGCATTACTGCCACCACCTACACAGGCAACAACATAATCGGGTAATTCACTGCCTGTTTTTTCTTTCAACTGCCAGCGTATTTCCTCGCTGATAATACTTTGAAACCTCGCCACCATATCGGGATAAGGATGCGGGCCAACCACACTGCCGATTATATAATGCGTATCAACAGGATTATTGATCCAGTCACGTATCGCTTCATTCGTGGCATCCTTCAACGTTTTGCTTCCGCTTGTTGCAGGCACAACAGTAGCGCCAAGCATTTTCATCCTCGCAACATTCGGCGCCTGCCGCTCAATATCTTTCTCACCCATATATACCACACATTGCATATTCATCAACGCACAAACCGTTGCAGTAGCAACGCCGTGCTGCCCCGCGCCGGTTTCCGCAATAATGCGATGTTTACCCAAACGTCTTGCCAATAAAATCTGCCCGATAGTATTATTGATTTTATGCGCACCGGTATGATTCAGATCTTCACGCTTTAGAAATATAGTGCTGTTATGTTTTTCACTCAACCGTTTTGCATGATATAACGGTGACGGGCGGCCGACATAATCTCTCAGCAAATCCCTGAATTCTTTTTGAAAACCTTCATTATATATGATTTTCAAATACTGTTCCTTCAATTCCTCTACATTCGGCTGCAGCATTTCAGGGATATATGCTCCGCCAAAATGCCCGTAATACCCGAATATATCCGGCTGTTGAAACGTGCCCTTGTATTGTCCTAATATTGTTGTTCGGTTAATCATGTTCTTTCGTTTGCTGTCCGAAGTCTCCGACTTCAGACTTATTATGTTCTTTATAGTCTCCGGCTATCAATCTAAAACTTCAACATCAATTATTCCTTTCTTACCCACTTAATTAGCCGCACTGGAATAAATATAATGTTCCGGAAGTTCTACAATACCTGCCCGCACGGGATTCTGATGAATGTAATTGATCTTTATATCAGTAAACGCTTTACTGAAACATTCTTCAGGATGGTTGTTATTTGTCCAAATCTGGTAATCTTCATTCTTGCTATTTCTTCACGCCGTGGTTCATGTCTCACGAACCATATTTTGCCCTGCCCTATGTTGTGGTTCGTGAGACACGAACCACAACATAGAGACTTTGTACAGCGCTATAATATCAACTGCATAAACTTCAGATCAAGCCATTTATCAAACTTCCACCCTACCTGTTTAAAATACGCCACTTCTTCAAAACCAAAACGTTTATGCATTTTTAAACTAATCTCATTATTTGCATCAATGCCTGATACAATGGTATGCATACCCAGTTCCCTCGATGCATCAATCAAGGGCTGCATTAAAAGTTTACCAATGCCTTTGCCCTGCTGGTCAGCCCGCACATATATCGCGTTTTCAACAGTGTGCTTATATGCTGCCCACGCTCTGAACGGGCCTATAGCACTAAACCCAACAACCTCATTATTATCTTCTGCAACAAATACAGGAAAACCTTGCTGCATTTTTGTATCAAACCATTGCCGGCGCATTTCAAGTGTATGTGGCACATAATCATATACAGCAGTGGTATGCAAAATGGCATAGTTGTATATGTTCAGTATCGCCGGTAAATCATTATATGTTGCAAGTCTTACCTGTACCATAATTATTTTAAAGCATCTGCAAAAGTTTTTATCATTTCCATATTCTTCACTCCGGGCCTTGTTTCAAATTTGCTGTTAATATCAATAGCAAAAATTTCAGCGCTGTGATTACCTGCCGCAAATGCTTTTACATCTTTCACATCATCAACGCTTATTCCTCCGCTCAGTAAAAAAGGTTTATTTATCTCTGCCTGCTCTAAAATTTTCCAGTCAAATTTTTTTCCGCTGCCACCGTAGGTTGACCAATCCGTATCAAACAAATACAAATCACTTACATTTCCGTATTCCCTTATCTTCCACTCAATATTATCTCCTTCTTTAATCCTGAATACTTTTATGGTTGGCACCTGCAGGCTTACCCTTTCACAAAACTTTGGTGATTCATTGCCGTGTAACTGAACCATGTGCAGACCGTATTGATCAACTTGATTCATCAATTCATCATAGTCTTCATTTACAAATACGCCCACTTTATTAATATTCAGCTTTGCTTTTTTTAATTGCCCAGGATTAATTTTATCTACCACATATCTTGGCGATTTGTGATAAAATATAAACCCGGCAAACTCCACGCCCATCTCATCCAGTGCATAAACCTGTTCAAGTTGTGTATTTCCGCAAACTTTTATTCTCATGTTGTTCAGCCTTTAAGTTGCTTGACAAATGAGGCAAAGGCAATCTGTGGTTCGGTGGATTTCATAAAATTTTCGCCAATCAAAAAACCTTTAAAGCCATGCTTTTTCAATTCACGTATCGTATTCACATCGCTTATGCCACTCTCTGAAATTTTACATTTATCAGTCGGAATTTTAGTACTCAGATCAATAGATGTTTGAATATTCACTTCAAAAGTTTTCAAATTGCGGTTGTTTACGCCAATAATATCCACTTCATTACAAATATGTTCAAGCTCTTCTTCATTATGAATTTCAAGCAATACTTCCAGCCCAAGATTTTTTGCAGCCTTCGCCAATTGCTTAACCTGCTGAACAGTAAGATTAGCGGCTATCAGTAATATCACATCCGCGCCAATTGATTTCGCCTCTACTAACTGGTATTCATCAATCATAAAATCTTTGCGCAGTATCGGCACCTGGTTTATTCTTGCTTTTTCTAAGTCAGCGAAACTGCCACCAAAAAATTGTTCATCAGTCAATACTGATAATCCCGACGCGCCATTATCTGCATATGCTTTCGTAACAACTGCGGCGTCTGCGCCTGCATTTATCCATCCTTTTGAAGGCGATTTTCTTTTAAACTCCGCTATTATACCTGTACGATTTTCATCAGCTAAAAACTTTTTAAGAGAAAGTGTATCTCTTTTAAAGTTTACAGACTGCTCCAATTCAGCTACAGGAGTTTTTAACTTCCGTTCTTCTACTTCAATCTTCTTTTGCGCTATTATGGTATCTAAAATGTTCATTATTCTCATTTGTAGTTTGAAGTTTATAGTTTGTTGTTGGACGCTTTATATTTAAACCTCAAACAATAAACTATAAATAAATTACCCCTGCATTCCCTGCAATTTCTTCAACACTCCCCATGCTTTTCCACTCTCCAGGCTTTCTACGGCCGCAAGATACGCATCATTATAGTTTTTATAAGCGCCGGTACAATGTAATGCCATCGCGGCATTGGCAAACACCACCGCATTTTGCGCCCATGTTCCTTCTCCTTTTAAAATAGCCATAAATAATTTAGCTGCTTCTTCAGTGGTATTGCCACCATATATATCGCTTTGCGCCACCATTCTTTTACCCAATTGTTCAGGCGTCATTATACGCTCACCTTCATTGGTAATTACTTTTGTATCGCTGGTCAGTGATATTTCATCATATCCATCCAATCCATGAATAATAGTGAAAGGCTTACCTGATTGCTGCAACAGGTAATTATATATTCTGCCCATTTCAAGATTATATACACCCACCAATTGATAAGCCGGTTTAGCAGGATTTACCATTGGCCCCAGCATATTAAAGAAGGTGCGAACACCCAGGTTTTTTCTTATTGCGCCAACTGCTTTTAACGCGGGATGAAACAATGGCGCATGTAAAAAACAAATATTAGCGTCTTCAATTTCTCTTTTTAAATCATCAGTTCCTGATTTAAACTTGTATCCAATCTGCTCCATTACATTTGAAGCACCACTTACAGAAGTAGCGCCATAGTTACCATGTTTAGCTACTTTATGCCCCGCACCGGCAACAATAAAACAAGACAGCGTGGAAATATTAAATGTGTTCTTGCCATCTCCGCCTGTACCTACTATATCAACTACATTATATTCATCTACAGGCACAGGCACACACAGTTCCAGCAAAGCATCCGCAAAACCCTGCAACTCATCAATGGTGATAGTGCGCATAAGGTATACCGTAACAAAAGAGGTAACCTCGCTTTCATTATATATTCCTTTAGAAATATTTACCAGCACTTCTTTTGCTTGTTGGCGCGAGAGTGTTTTGTATTCGAAGAGGTATTGTAGTATCTTCTTCATGACTGGGATTGTGAGATTAATGTGATTTTGAGATAGACGAATTGTAGTATCTTCTTCATGATTGAGATTTTGGGATTAATGTGATTTTGAGATAGACGAATTGTAGTATCTTCTTCATGACTGAGATTTTGGGATTAATGTGATTTTAGGATATAGATATTGCAGTATTTTCTTCATAATTGAGATTTTGGGACATAAGATTAGTCGCTTAAATTAATGGCGGTGTAAACTTTTTGTTGGTAAACCGATGAAATTGCAATTTTACAGCTCCAAAATTTATTAACATACCAATCTCAAGGTTATACACTTCAAGATAATTTATCGCTTGTGCTAAGTGGCCATCTTCTAACTTCAGAAGTGCTTTTAACTCGACACTAATTTTGTTTTCAACAAAAAAATCAACTCTTCTGCTTCCTATTTTTTGATTCATATAGTATATATCCATATCAAATTCTCTTTCAAACGAAAGACCAATAGCTCTTAATTCAAGCGCCAGCGCTCTTTGATAAATTACTTCCGGGAAACCATTGCCAAGCGTATTGTGTATTCTTAAACATGCTCCTATTATTTTTTCGGTGATATCACCATATTTATATTCCGGCATTTTTCATGGTTTTAGTGTCAACAGATCATGCATTAATTATGTATATTTCATTTCAAAAATATTCACAAATCATCCCAACTATCTCAATTATTTCGATCATCCCAGTATCCCAATCATCCCAACATCCCAGTATCCCAGTCATCCCAGTCATCCCAGTATCCCAATCATCCCAGTCATCCCAACATCCCAGTCATCCCAGTCATCCCAGTATCCCAGTCATCCCAGTCCCAGCCAGTTTCTCATAATCACCTCCCCCTCCGGCGTAAGCACACTTTCCGGGTGAAACTGCACACCCTGTACATCATATTTTTTATGTTGCAATGCCATAATAAAATTGTTATCATCTCTTGCAGTTACTTCAAGTTCTTCAGGGAAGCCATCATCTGCCACTACCCATGAGTGATAGCGGCCAACATCCAACGTATCATTCAAGCCCGCAAAGAGTTCACTTCTTTTACCGCCATTTTCCGTAGCAATATGCACCGGCAACGCCACGCCATGATACACCGTACTTAAATTAACCAGCTTGCCACCAAATGCTTCACCTATTGCCTGGTGACCAAGGCAAACACCAAGTATGGATTTTTTGGCTGCATATTCTTTTATCAAAGGCAGCAATAGCCCTGCTTCTCCAGGTATACCCGGACCAGGAGAAAGAATAATCTTATCATACTCACCAACTTTTTCAAGACTTACCTGGTCGTTACGGTATACATCCACTTTCTGATGCAGAATCTTTTCTACCAGATGTACCAGGTTATAAGTAAAAGAATCATAATTATCAAAAACCAATATTTTCATTGCTGTAAGCTTTATTTTTAGGTATAAGGTATAGGCGGAAGGTATAAGGTGGAAGGAAAATCTCAAATCATACATCTCAAATTTCCTCCCCCATCTCCACCGCTTTTTTCAATGCGTTTAATTTGTTATTTACTTCCTGCAATTCACTTTCAGGTTTTGATGCAGCTACCACACCCGCTCCTGCCTGCGAGATAAGCGTATTATGCCTGCTGAGAAAAGTGCGAATCATAATAGCATGATTACAACTTCCGTTAAAACCCATAAAACCTATAGCGCCGCCATAATAACTTCTAGCAGTAGGCTCAAAACTGTCAATCAATTGCATGGCTTTAAATTTTGGCGCACCGCTTAATGTGCCCGCAGGAAAAGTAGTTGCCAGCAATAAAAAAGGATTGGTTCCTGCCTTTACATTTCCATTTACTTCACTCACCAAATGAATAACATGAGAGTAATACTGTACCTGGCGATAGTGTTTCACACTAACGTCATCGCATAAACGACTTAAATCATTTCTTGCCAAATCAACCAGCATCACATGTTCCGCATTTTCTTTAGCATCATTCAGTAATCTTTCGGCCGCCTGCTGGTCTACTTCATCATCACCGGTACGTTTAAAAGTTCCCGCAATAGGATGTACCACCGCTTTTCCATTTTTAATAATCAACTGGCTTTCGGGTGATGAGCCTAATAGTTTATAATCTCCATAATCAAAATAAAATAAGTATGGTGATGGATTGATATTTCGTAAAGCCCTGTATACATTAAATTCATCGCCGGTAAATTTTTGTTCAAACCGGCGGCTCAATACAATCTGGAAAACATCGCCGCGATAACAACTTTGTATTCCTTTTTTCACCATCGCTATATAATCATCATCCGTAATGTTAGAGGTTTCTTCTCCCCTGGTTTTAAAAGGAAATACCGGCACATCCTTGCTTCTTATCAAAGATTCAATAACAGCCATATCGCTCTGCAAACCTTCAATTTCATTTTCGCAGATATACATTTCACTTTTAAAATGATTGATGGCTATAACGTACTGGTATAAACGATATCGCATTAGTGGAATGCCTTTATCATCCGCGTCTTTGTCAATTTCAAATTTCTTTTGTGGATTAAATTTTATACTATCAAAAAACTGCACCGCATCAAACGTAGTATAGCCATATAAGCCCTGCACAATCGGCGCAATTTTTTCATTTGAAGGAGCTACTTCAAAACGCTGCATAAAACTCCAGAGAATATCAGGTACTTCAGCAGGATTAGCGATGGAAAGCTTTTCAGGTTTTTGCCCGGGCAGTTTAAATTCAACAGAGGAAGTATCCGTAATTTCCATGCCTGCAATGGCGTTGATGCCAATAAAAGAGTAACTGTTTTCAGCGGCATGGTAGTCGGTGCTTTCAAGCAAAACCGTGTCTCTGAAACGGTCTCTTACTCTCAGGTATATGCCCACGGGTGTATGTATGTCCGAAAGCATTTTCCTGCAATTTGTCTTTATAGCGATTTTCTTCATAATAAAATTTGCCAGTGATAGTCAACAAAAAACCCCGGATGAACCGGGGCTTAATATTATAGCGTAATTAAATACAATAATAGCATTACAAGCCCCTGTTAGAGTTTGTATGCCACCACCAATATTTATTTACTGTATTATTTTTCATTGCGGCACAAATATTCGATGCTTTTTTGATAAAAAAAAATTTTTGACTTACTTTTTCAGAATTATTTACCGCTTCCTTCAACATAATTATCCCCAACATGCTTTCAAAAAGATTACAATCCTTAGATTTTTTACGTGGTTTTATTATGGTGCTGCTTGCCCTGGAAAGTGCAGGGTTTCATCATATTGTAACTGATCTTTCTAAAGGTACATCGTTTTACAGTCTTGCACAGCAATTGCATCACCATCCCTGGAATGGTTTACATTTTTGGGACCTGATACAACCATGCTTTATGTTTATTGCAGGAACCGCAATGGCATATTCCATACACAGCCAAAGAGCAAAAGGAATACCATGGGCGCAATCATTTAAAAAGGCATTAAAGCGTAGTGGCTGGTTGTTTTTTTGGGGCGTATTGGATTATGCAGTTCGGCCTAACGGGTTATCTTTTGAATTATGGGATGTGCTTACACAGCTTTCCTTCACCATGCTGGTAGCGTTTTTAATTTTCAATCTCAGCGCCCGCACACAAATACTTATTTGTATTGGTATTTTATTGCTTACAGAAATATTATATCGTTTTACTAACGTACCTGGTTTTGATCAGCCGTTTACAGACCAACAAAATTTTGGCAATTATGTTGACCTTGTAATAATGAACATTATTAATAAAGGCGGATGGGTTGCTATCAATTGTATACCCACATCGGTACATACTATTGCAGGCGCGCTGGTTGGTAAATTATTGTTGAGTACCGATACGGATAAAGTGAAGAAAATGCTGATTTGGGGAATTATTTGTCTTGTACTGGGCTTTGGCCTTGACTGGCTCCATATCACACCCATCATAAAAAAAATTGCCACGTCTTCATTTACATTAGCATCATTAGGCTGGTGTTTGCTGGCATTAGCGTTCTGCTACTGGTGGATTGATATTAAGAATCATCATAAAAATCTTTTCTTTTTTACCGTGGTTGGCATGAACTCCATTTTCATTTACCTGTTTTTTGAAATTGTAGGCGACCGCTGGTTTAATGATTATGTGAGTGCTGTAACCAACGGACTAATGACGATGGCCCATTTCCCCGAGGTGTTGATGAGTTTTATTACCTGCTTTACCATTTTCGGACTGGAATGGGGCATGTGTTATTTCCTGTATAAGAAGAAAATATTTTTCAGGTTGTAATATAAACTTAACTATTATTTAATGGAATAAGTGCTGGCAATTACATGCATATCGCTATTACCGTTCGTTGTTGATAATAGCGATATGTATTTATTTATTATACTCCTCCAATGCCTTCTCCAAACAATCCATTGCTTTGTTTATATCATCCACATTCAGTACATAGGCAAAGCGCACTTCATTTTTTCCTAACCCGGGTGTGCCATAAAAACCGGTTCCCGGCGCCATCATTACTGTTTGGTTATTATAAGAGAAAGATTCGAGTATCCATTGGCAAAATTTATCACTATCATCAACAGGTAATTTAGCCATTGCATAAAAAGCGCCACCGGGATTAGGACAAAATACTCCTGGTATATTATTTAGTCTTTTTACGAGTGTATCTCTTCGTAATTTATATTCTGCTTTAGTGGCATCAAAATAATTATCAGGCAAATCAAGTGCAGCTTCACCGGCAATTTGTCCAAAACCCGGGGGACTTAATCTTGCCTGTGCAAATTTCAATGCTGTTTCAACTACCTGTTTATTTTTCGTAATCATTGCACCTATTCTTGCTCCGCAGGAGCTGTATCTTTTTGAGATAGTATCCAGCAGAATTACATTTTCCTCAATGCCATCTAAACGCATAGCACTAAAATGCTCACCTGTATAGCAAAACTCACGGTAAGCCTCATCCGAAAACAAAAAGAGATTATGTCTTTTTACAATTTCCTTAAGTATTTCCAGTTCTTCCCTGCTATATAAATACCCGGTAGGATTATTAGGATTACAGATAAGAATTGCTTTGGTGCGGCTGGTAATTTTTTGCTCAAATGCTTCGATGGGAGGTAATGAAAAACCGCTTTCAATTGAAGATGGAATGGGTACTACTTTTACGCCTGCTTCAACAGCAAAACCATTATAATTTGCGTAAAATGGCTCAGGGGTAATAATTTCATCTCCTTCATCCATACAACTCATCATAGCAAATAAAATAGCTTCAGAACCACCAGTAGTAATAAGAATGTTAGTATAATCAATAGCAATTTGTTGCTTTTGGTAATAACCCACCAGCTTGCGCCGATAACTTTCATTACCTGCGCTATGGCTATACTCTAATATTTTAAAATTTGAATGCCGAACGGCATCTAATTCAAGGGCAGGGGTTTCTATATCAGGCTGCCCGATATTCAAATGATACACTTTAATACCTTTCTGTTTTGCTTTTTCCGCATAAGGAACCAATTTTCTTATGGGAGAAGCAGGCATTATCTGCCCCCTGTTGCTGATTGATAACATATTACAAAGATATGATTTGCCTTTTGATCTTTGCGTTTTCAATTCTACCTTTGCGCCATGCAAATACTTGATGGTAAATTAGTTTCACAGGCTGTAAAAGATGACCTAAGAAAAAAAGTTGAGACGCTTAAGCAAAAAGCCCTGAAAACCCCGCACCTGGTTGCCATATTAATAGGCACAAACGGGGCAAGCGAAACATATGTGGCTTCAAAAGTAAAAACCTGCGAGGAAATCGGGTTTGAGTCAACATTAATACGTTATGAAGACACGATAGATGAAGTCACTTTATTAAATAAGATTGAGGAACTGAATGCAGATGCTGCTATTGATGGCATATTGGTTCAACTTCCGTTACCCAAACAGATTTCAGAAGAAAAAGTAATTAATGCCATTGCAGCGGAAAAGGATGTGGATGGATTTCATCCTTCCAATATTGGTAAAATGGTGCAGGGGCAGCCTGCATATATTCCTGCCACACCTTATGGCATTTTATTATTACTCGAATATTATAAAATTGAAACTAAAGGCAAATATGCGGTTGTAATTGGCAGGAGCAATATTGTTGGCAGGCCTATGAGTATTCTGCTGAGCCAGAATACAACAACAGGCAACTGCACGGTAACCTTATGTCACTCGCATACAAAAAATCTTAAAGAAATTTGTTTGCAGGCTGATATTATAGTTGCCGCTTTAGGAAAACCTGAATTTCTGAAAGCAGATATGGTAAAAGAAGGCGCTGTAGTAATTGATGTAGGCATTACAAGAGTAGAAGATAAAACAAAAAAGAAAGGATACACTATTAAAGGCGATGTGGATTTTGAAGCTGTAGCGCCTAAATGCAGTTATATAACGCCTGTACCCGGTGGTGTAGGCGCTATGACTATTGCTGCCTTAATGAAAAACACATTGCTTGCGGCAGATGGGAAGTGAGATTTGAAATGGCGAAGAGGTTTATGGTTTGTAGTTTATAGTTTGTAGTTTGTAATTAGAGCAAATGTTATATACCTGAAACCTTATAGCTGATACCTTTCACCTTAAAAACAAACCGTGAGTTTGGAAACAGTAGTTGATAGAGACAAACAAACGCTTCCTGTAATGGAGGCATTTTATACATTGCAGGGCGAAGGCATGCACCAGGGTAAAGCCGCATATTTTATACGGCTTGGGGGCTGCGATGTTGGTTGTATTTGGTGTGATGTAAAAGAAAGCTGGGATGCCAATGCTCATCCGCAAAAAGAAACAAACGCTATCATTACAGAAGCCTTAAACGAACTTACAGGCAAATATACTTCTGCTCAAAACAATAATGTAATAGCAGTAATTACCGGTGGAGAACCTTTAATGCATAATCTTGATAAACTCACCCTTGCATTAAAAAAAGCAGGATTCAAAACGCATGTTGAAACTTCGGGAAGCAGCTCCTTATCCGGAACATGGGATTGGATTTGCTTATCACCCAAAAAATTTAAAGCACCATTACCCGGTATACTTTCAAAAGCAGATGAATTGAAGGTAGTGATATATAACAAATCTGATTTTAAATGGGCTGCACAATTTGAAAAGCAGGTAAGCAGTAAATGCAAATTGTATCTTCAGCCGGAATGGAGCAAGGCTTCTATAGTTACACCACTTATTATTGATTATATTAAACAGCACCCTCAATGGCAAATGAGTCTGCAAATTCATAAATACCTTAACATTCCATAATTGTTTTCACTTAATTAATTATGTAAAAAAATACGCTTAAAATTGTAATTACCAAATACTCGAAAAAATCAACCGTTTGCTCAAAAATTTAAAAATAGTTAAGCTTTGATTTTATTTTTATAATAATATAATTTGAAAAAACGGGACGGTTAATATATCACAAGGGTACAAGGGCGACAGTAAAATGTCGCCTTTTTTTATATAGATTGTTTGCCTGGTGTTCCTAAAAATCCTTCCTGTAACTTTTATTATTCGCTAAAATATCAGGTTGCAAAAAAAATATTCTACCGCTATAATTCGCCCGCTTGCAGTAAATTTCGGGTGAGACTTACCATATGTTCGATAAACAGATATTACCCTAAATACTGCAACATCTCCATAGCAATATGCCATTTCATAACCCGTTTATTGGTGCAACATTTTATCTTATCTATGAAACCATTTCTTTTTATACTCTTATTATCGATTACACTCTTTTCGTGCAAAAAAGAAAATAGCACAACTGGCACAGCACTAAATCCTATAGACCACAATGAAAGCAAAAACATCATAGGCGAATATAAAGGCGCATTCTCGTGGTCAAAAACGAACACTGAAACAATACAGCAAAAAGCCGAAGGAAGCCAGGAGGGAACATTTACAGTTAAATATATTTCGAAAAATCAACTGGAAATTGTATCTGACATTTCTTCAGATTTGAAATATAAAGTGTATGAAATGAGGTTGTTTAAAGTCAGCAAGGCAAACGATCATATTGAGTATTTTTTTACAGGAAGTGCGAAAGATTATACCGAGAATATTAACAGCTACGCAGAAATGTCTTTGCAGTCCTACAAGGAAAAAAATGTATTGTCCTTTTATGGATGTAATTCATTTGATGGCATACAAAATGAAGCCCTGCATATTTTTGATGCCACTTTGGAGAAAGTGCATTAAAAATTTTTAAATAGAAGCAAAGGAATTATAGCCGGGAGATGCCTTTCTGCTTCCTTGCAATATCCTCCATAATTATATCAGCGTGCTCCCTCGAGTTTTCAATAAACCAGGTATGTGTATTCATACCTCCGCAAACCACACCAGCCAGGTAAATGTTCTTCATGTTGGTTTCCATAGTTAAGGGATCATATGTTGGTTTTAATACTTCATCATCAGACAAAGTAATGCCCGCTTTTCTCAAAAAATCAAATTGCGGCTGATAACCCGTAGCAGCAATTACATAATCATTAGGAATAGTAACAATACCATCGGGTGTTTGTATGTCAACCCTGTTTTCATAAATAGCAGATAAAGTTGAATTGAAAAAAGCTTTAATACTGCCCTCCGCTATACGATTCTCTATATCTGGCTTCACCCAATATTTTACCCTCTTTCCCATTTCATTTTGCTTAATAACCATTGTAACATCAGCGCCTTTACGATAGGTTTCCAATGCCGCATCTACAGCCGAGTTATTAGCTCCTACAACTACTACTTTTTGCATAGCATAAAAATGAGGCTCCTTATAGTAATGCGTTACCTTAGGCAGGTTTTCTCCGGGTATATTCATTAATACCGGTAAATCATAAAATCCGGTAGCAATAACAATATATGTTGAAATATACTTTCCGCGTGTTGTTGTAATTTCATATTCACCGTTTATAGCTGTAATAATTTGTACATTTTCCTGCAGGCGAATATTTAATTCATTAGCTAATGTAACACGCCTGTAATATTCCAATGCTTCATTACGCGTGGGTTTGGACGCGATGGACACGAATGGCACTCCTCCTATTTCCAATTTCTCAGAAGTAGAAAAGAATGTCATATTATATGGATAATTGTAGAGAGAATTAACAAGACACCCTTTTTCAAGTATACAATACTCCAATCCAAGTTTCTTAGCTTGCAGTGCGCAGGCCAGCCCTATAGGTCCACCACCTATAATAATAATATCAAACTTCATGTAATATTTCCTTTATAATTAAAATTATTCTTATAAAAGCGTGCATTTAAAATTGTCGCATTGCCTGGCTTCGTGGGCGGTGAAAACACCGCCCACAGCGGGCCGCCCAGCCAGCGACAATTTTGAATGCACCCAGGCAATCTTTATTAAGTTATTATAAACTTTTGTTTACAAAGGTATGACCAAAAAAAACGCTATTTTCAACTTATAAAAAACCCTTTTTATGAGCGAAATTTTTAGCTATGCCTGGATACTGGTCGTCGTTATCATTATTTTCAGTGGTTTGGTTACTGTTAACCAGGGCACTATTTCAGTTATTACCATGTTTGGAAAATACCGGCGTATACTTAAGCCAGGCTTAAATTTTAAAATTCCCATTTTAGAACAGATATACCGTCGTGTTTCAATACAAAACCGCTCGGTTGAAATGGAATTCCAGGCAGTAACCGCCGACCAGGCAAATGTATATTTTAAAAGCATGCTGCTGTATGCCGTACAAAATGCTGAAGAAGAAACGATAAAAAAAGTTGCTTTCAAATTTATAAGCGAACGAGATTTGATGCAGGCACTAACGAGAACCATTGAAGGAACAATACGTTCTTTTGTTGCCACAAAAAAACAGGCAGAAATACTGGGACTACGCAAAGAGATTGTTGAATATGTGAAAGAGCAAATTGATCATTTGCTTGAAGACTGGGGTTATCATTTATTAGACCTCCAGATCAACGATATTACTTTTGATAAAATGATCCTGGATAGCATGAGCAAGGTTGTTGCCAGCAATAACCTGAAAGCTGCTGCTGAAAATGAAGGCCAGGCGTTGCTCATTACAAAAACAAAGGCGGCAGAAGCTGAAGGGAACGCTATAAAAATAGCAGCAGAGGCTGAGAGACAAGCTGCTCAATTACGCGGACAGGGTGTGGCATTATTCCGTGAAGAGGTAGCAAAAGGTATGAGCCAGGCAGCGGAACAAATGAAGCAGGCTAATTTGGATACCAATGTAATCTTATTCAGCATGTGGACAGAAGCCATTAAAAACTTTGCAGAAGTTGGTAAAGGCAATACTATTTTCCTTGATGGCAGTAGCGAGGGCATGCAAAAAACAATGAAGCAGATATTGAGCTTAATGAGTACAGATAACCAGCAGTAACTTGCACATGTACTGAACAGATAAATTAGTTTAGCAGATGGAATCAGGCATCAAAAGCATTTTGCCATCCATCTGCTTTAAGCTTATCAACTTTTTTAAGCACTTCTGTTTCCAGTTGCTTTTTGTAATCGGCCACTTTATTACCTATGCTGCTATCAAATGCCCCAATGATAGATGCAGCCAGGATACCCGCATTTTTAGAAGCATTTAATGCAACAGTTGCTACAGGAATACCGCCTGGCATCTGCAAAATAGATAATACAGAATCCCAACCATCAATAGAATTTGAAGATTTAACAGGTACGCCAATAACTGGCAGCGGCGTTAAAGCAGCAACCATACCAGGCAGATGTGCGGCACCGCCGGCACCGGCAATAATTACTTTCAGTCCTCTTTTTCTTGCATTGGAAGCATACTCAAAAAGTCGTGCAGGTGTGCGGTGCGCAGAAACCACAGTAAGTTCAAATGCGATATCAAAATCTTTTAATATTGCCGCTGCATCCTGCATCAGGGGCAGATCACTATCACTGCCCATTATAATTCCCACCAAAGGTTGATTTAACATAGTTGTAATTTGAGATTTGAAATTTAAAATTTGAGACCTGCCGGCAGGCAGGTTTGGAATTGATACGGGCAATGCACCCTATACCTTCTACCTGTATCTCCCACCTTCCTCCTTCTACCTTACTCCTTGCTTATCACTTTCAACACTTGCTTTATCCTGTTCTTTTTATAGCTCAAATCAGCCCTGTCATTACCGAGTATAGTTGCATGTCCCATTTTTCTACCGGGCTTTGTTTGTTTTTTTCCATAGATATGCACAAACACATTATCCATCTGCAATACTTCAGTTAAACCTTCATACACGGCATCACCCTGGTATTTTTCCTCACCCAAAATATTTACAATTGCCGCAGGTAGTATGGGCGCAGTATTGCCAAGCGGGTAACCAAGCATAATCCTCCAAAGCATATCAAACTGTGAGCTATAATTGGCTTCAATAGTATGATGCCCGCTGTTGTGTACACGTGGCGCTGTTTCATTCACATATACATCACCGGTTTTATCAATAAAAAGTTCAACAGCAAAAAGCCCCGCGCTTTTTAATTCTTTCACAACTTTTAATGCTATGGCTTCAACTTTCCATAAAATATTTTCAGATAATTCTGCAGGCGATACCTGGTAATCGAGCAAGTTAAGCTTAGGATCAAATACCATATCTACCGGGGGATACAAGGTAGTTTGTCCATCATCATTCACGGCTACAATCTGTGCAATCTCTTTATGAATATTAATTTGCTTCTCCAACACGCCGGGCTGATCAAACCCTTTTTCAAAATCTTCTTTTGTATTGATCAATTGTACCCCTTTTCCATCATAGCCACCCATACCTAATTTATGCACAGCAGGTAAAAGTGTTTCATGCGCATGCAAATCGGTTTTGGTTTGCGTAATAATAAATGACGCTGTTTTTATTTGATGTGACTCATAAAATTCTTTTTGTAATATTTTATTTTTGATAATACGCAATGCTGAACTGCGTGGATACACCTTTACACCCTCTGCCTCCAGTTTTTCAAGCGCATCTTCATTAACAGATTCAATTTCTATGGTAAGTGCATCAAGCCCTTTACCAAAATTGTATACGTCATCAAAATTTTGAATATTTCCCTTTGTAAAATGATGGCAGAGATGTGCAGCAGGACATTCCGGGTCGTTCTCCAATACATATGTCTCTACAGGATAGTTTGCCGCCGCCTGCAAAAGCATTCTTCCTAATTGTCCGCCGCCTAAAATACCAGCTTTTATCATACTATTTTTTAGAAATGAGGCGTGAAGATAATAAAGAGGTAGAAATAAAGAGTGAAAATCAACCGGGTGTAAAATACATTTGAGTGTTTACCGTTAAAAGAAGTATAAAGATGAAGTAGTTCACATGCTGTTGAGATTTTTAATACTATCATATCGCAATAAGCATGATATTTGTATAATAAGCTGAAAAAGAATACAAACGCATTCAGATAATGATCAAAACAAAATACATTTTTACCATTATTGTGTGGATTGGTATGGCGTATTCTGTTAGCGGGCAAAACTCATTTGTTGACTATCAGAAGTCTTTTGCTAAAATTGCCGATGTTTTCAGAAGAAAAGAAGATACTCTTCGCAAACAATTTGAATCCAAAAAGTTACAGTGGCCAGCGAAATATGTTTATATACGTTCCTTTAAATATGACAGCCAGCTTGAAGTATGGGTAAAGAACAGCCCTAAAGAAACTTTCAGGCTTTTTAAAACATACAAGATTTGCGCAATGGCGGGTTCGCTCGGACCAAAAAGAATGCAGGGTGATTACCAGGTACCCGAAGGATTTTATTATATTAATGAATTTAAACCCAACAGCGCTTATCATTTATCATTAGGATTAAATTACCCTAATGCGGCCGATAAATTATTAAGTGATTCTTTAACTCCTGGTGGTGATATCTATATTCATGGATCATGCGTAACTGAAGGTTGCATTCCTATCAACAATGATCAGATTGAGGAGCTATATATCATTACAAGCTATGCGCGTGCTATGGGGCAGGAATATATTCCTGTACATATATTTCCCGTGCAGTTTAATAATGCCCGCAGCGTAGGTTACCTTGAGCGTTTTCTGCAGATGTATAAAACATACAAACCGCTGGTTACAACACTTCAATCTGCCTACGATTATTTTGAAAAAAACAAACAGATACCTGTAGCAATGGTGAACGATCGGGGTGATTATGCTATGCAGGATCTTCCTTATAAAGTTTTGAAAACAACAGAAGTTGCTGCAAAACCAAAAAGGGAACCGGTCGAAAAGAAAATTCCTATTCCTGAGGAGCAGTTGGCCAAGGTGGTAAATAACCAGCCTGTATTTCCGGGGGGCACAAAGGCCTTCCAGGTATTTTTGGATGATACCGGTAAAGAGCTTGCACCATTATTGGCCGAGGGGCAAAGGGCTGCGTATGTTGTAATTGATTATATTATTGATAAACAAGGTAAACCTGTATATGCCCGTGTGGTAAAGGGTGGCAATGATGATTTGAATGAAGAACTGGAAAAAAAATTTGAAGGTATGCCGAATTGGAAACCTGCTATACGTTTAGAGCAACCCGTTGCTATTCGTTTAAAACAAACAGTGGTTGTTGAGGCGATGCCCTGAAAGTAGGGTTTGTGGTTTAACGTTTATGGTTTGGGTATCAGGTGATGAATAAACCTATAAGGTTTGCAGCGCAGTATTGCCGCCCTGCAAACCTTATAGGTTTCTGCTGACAGCTCTAAAAACCTATTCCCCAATCAATTCACTTAATTCAAGCCAGCGCATTTCTTTTTCATCAAGTTGTTCTGACAGTTCTCCTATACGTTGCGAAAATTTCTGCAATTGATCATAAGGAAGGGTTCCTTCATTTAATTGCCTGCTTATTTCGGTTTTCTCATTTTCCAGTATTGTTATTTCCTTCTGTAAAATCTCAAACTCTCTTTTTTCTTTGTAAGATATTTTTCTTTTTTCTGGTGAAGGAGGGCTATCTGTTTCAACAGCCTGCGATTTATTAACCACGGGCGCCATTGTTTTTTTATCCTCCTGTTCTTTTTTCCAAAGGCGATACTGTGTATAATTACCAGGAAAATCTTTAATTTCTCCATTGCCATCAAACACGAATAAGTGATCGGTGAGCCTGTCCATAAAATAACGGTCGTGCGATACTATTAAAAGGCAGCCTTTATATTCACTCAGAAAATTTTCGAGCACACTCAACGTTGGCAGATCAAGATCATTGGTAGGTTCATCCAATATTAAAAAATTGGGATTGCGGAATAATATGGCCAGCAGCATAAGGCGTTTCTTCTCACCACCGCTCAATTTGGATATATAAGTATACTGCTGATCGGGGCTGAATAAAAACAATTGAAGAAACTGTGAGGCATTGAGCGAACCTCCGTCTGCCAACGGGAAATTTTCGGCAATATTTTTTACAAATTCAATCACACGCACATCTTCTTTTATCTGCAACCCTTCCTGCGAATAATAACCGAACACTACCGTTTCGCCAATATTTATTTTACCACTGTCCGCTTTTTCAATTTCCTGCAGGATATTAATAAAGGTAGATTTACCTGCGCCATTTTTACCAATAATACCAACCCGCTCTCCTTTTGAAAAAGTATAATCAAATCCCTTTAGTATAATGCGGTCGCCAAATGATTTATATACTTTTTTCAGTTCAACAACTTTACCTCCAAGCCTTGTCATCTTAGCGTTAAGCTGTACCTGGTTATCTTCAATTTTTTGTTTGGCTTTATGTTCAACATCCGTAAACGCATCAATCCTGCTTTTTGATTTTGTGGTTCTTGCTTTGGGTTGTTTGCGTATCCATTCAAGCTCTTTACGGTATAAATTCTTTGCTTTATCTATACTGGCAGATTGCTGTTCAATTCTTGAAGCTTTCTTTTCAATGTAATTTTCATAATCGCCTTTATGAATAAAAAGTTCACTTCCCTCCAGCTCCCATATTTCCTCGCAAACAGCATCAAGAAAATAACGGTCATGTGTTACAAGCAGTAAGGTTACATTTTCCTGGTTCAGGTAATGTTCCAGCCATTCAACCGTTTCTACATCAAGATGATTCGTAGGTTCATCCATGATCAGCAATACATGCTTATGTTCAAAACCAATATCAATAAGCGTTCTCGCCAGGGCTACGCGTTTTCTTTGTCCGCCGGAAAGCGTGCCGGCTTTTTGTTGCAGGTGATGAATATTTAATTTGCCAAGAATTTGTTTAACCTTACTGTCAAAATCCCACGCCCCCAGCTCATCCATTCTTTCAATAGCCTTTCCTATTAAAGCGGCGTCTTCAGTTTCGTTTACCGCTTCATATTCTTTGATAGCGTTAATTACGGGATGATTATGATGAAATATATTTTCAAGAATGCTTAGCTCTTCAATAAACGAAGGCTCCTGTTCAAACAAGGCAACAGTAACATCCTTATGTATCCAAATCTTTCCTTCATCCGGCGTTTCCTTACCGGCAATTATTTTAAGTATGGTAGATTTTCCGTAACCATTGCGGGCAACAATGGCTATTTTATCGCCTTCTTCAATATGAAAATTCAGGTTGTTGAAAAGAGGTTTAATTCCGTAAGATTTTCCCAATCCTTCAGCAGAAACATAATGCATGTGGCAAAGATAAGGAGGTAATAGGTATCGGCGGTGGGCTTTGAGCGGTGAACTTTTGAACCACAAAGGCACGGAGACACAAAGATTCAGAAAGGAATTTAATGTAGCAATGTGAGAATCCGGGAATGCCGGCTATGGGCTATGTAAGATTATAAGAATTAACCTAAAACAACCTGCAACCACAAACCATAAACCACTAAACTCTCTGTGCAACTTTGTGCCTCCGTGCCTTTGTGGTTCAATCATTTTCAAATTTTCAAATTAACCAATTTTCAAATTAACCGCATTCCTGACTTCTCCTCTTAAAAAAGCCTCAATATTTTTTATTGATTCATTTAGTAATCTTGTTCTTGCCTCTTTGGTGGCCCAGGCAATATGTGGCGTAATAATACAATTTGCAGCATTGAACATAGGGTTATCTGCTGATGGTGGCTCAGATGACAAAACATCCAGCGCAGCACCGGCAATGCGGTTATTGTTCAACGCATCGGCCAGATCCTTTTCATTGATCAGCGCGCCACGGGCTGTGTTTATGATATAGGCCGATCGTTTCATCACACTGACCAGCGATGTGTTTACCATTTGCCTTGTATCATCTGTAAGCGGGCAATGCAGGCTCACAAAATCAGCTTGCTTAAAACAATCTTCCCTGCTTACAAAACTTACGCCTTCTATATTATATTTTCCGGGATTGCGCACAGAAGCAATAACCTTCATTCCAAAAGCTATGGCAATGCTGGCAACGGCGCTGCCTATCTGGCCAAGACCAATTAAACCCAATGTTTTGCCTTCTAACTCAAACAAACCAATATGACCAAAACAAAAGTCTTTACTTTTTACCCACGCCCCTGCATGCACTTCTTCAGATCGTTTTCCTGTTTTGTATATTAATTCAAGTATAAGCGCCATGGTAAGCTGCGCTACTGATGAACTGCTGTAGCCCGGCACGTTACATACAGGTATATTTTTTTCCGCAGCGGCTTTTACATCCACATTATCAAAACCCGTTGCCAGCTCGCCGATATACTTCAGCTTAGGAAGCGCTTTAATGGCATCACCGGTAATTTTAGTTTTGTTGGTAAGTATTATTTCAGCGTCCTGTGAGCGTTCAACCACATCGGCAATAGCTGTTCTTTCATACACTTTGAGCGCTCCGATTTTTTCGAGTGGCGACCAATCCAGATCGCCTGGATTCAACGTATACCCGTCAAGAATTACAATATTCATGCTTCAGTTTTTAAAGTATCTTTAATTACCCGAAAATAAGTATGATTAAGTAATAATATCATCATGAAGAAAAACAACCCACGTTCGCGCAGCATGTTATTTATTGTATTGCTTGTAGTACTTCTTCCATTACTCACCAATAAAGCCTACCTCTACAAAGCAATAGCATATAATTTTGCCAATATTGATGACTATACAATTTTTGATAATGAAACAGTAGCAGCAGGCACTCCCCTCCCATGGCAATCATCTCCTGAATTTGGGAAAATAAAAATGCCGGATGATTTTGAACAATATCTCACAAAATTAAAAACGGTAGGTGTTGTAGTTATTAAAGACAGGAAATTACTGTTTGAAAAATATTGGCCTGGCTACAGTGATAGTTCAGTCACCGGCTCTTTTTCCATTGCCAAAAGCATTACCTCTTTACTGGTTGGTGCGGCCATACGTGATGGAAAGATAGGGTCAGTAAACGACCCTGTGAGCAAATACCTTCCTGAATTTGCAGCAGGAGAAAAAGCTAAAGTTAACATTGTGAATCTGCTTACTATGAGCAGTGGCAGTGACTGGAATGAGAGCTACGCTAACCCGTTATCTGTAACAACGGAATTGTATTATGGCAGTGATGTATATAAAACGGCTACTTCGGCAAATATCATTAAAGTCCCGGGCACCTATCATTACTACAAAAGCGGAGACACACAACTGTTGGGCCTGATCGTAGAAAAAGCAACAGGAAAAAGCCTGGCGGAATATGCTGCTGAAAAATTATGGAAGCCGCTTGGCGCTGAACATCCTGCGCTTTGGAGCGAAGACAAACCCGGAGGTCATGAAAAAGCATACTGCTGTTTTAATACCAATGCCCGGGATTTTGCCCGTATCGGCCAATTGATGCTTGATAGTGGAAAAATAAATGGAGTACCTGTTATTGACAGCGCTTATTTTAAAGCTTCTGTTATGCCCTGCATGATTAAAGATGATATTGGCAAAGCCTGCAACTATTATGGTTACCAATGGTGGCTTATTCCTGATGAACCGGAGATATTTTATGCCCGCGGTATACTCGGGCAATACATTATCTGTATCCCTTCAAAAAATATGGTCATTGTTCGTTTGGGGGAAAAAAGAGATGAAAAGGTGGGCGTTACACCGCGAGAGGTTTTGCGGTTGATTGAGTGGGGGAAAACACTTTGATAAACTTGTTTCGCATATTTTGCTTAACTTAATGTAGCATTACGCTTATACAATATCTTTTGCACTTCCTTAGCTGCTGATTTGAGGCAATATTCGCCTGCAAAAATTCAATAGTGTGAAATATACTGTTACTATAGTTTTGCTGATCTTCTCAATACAGGGTATATCCCAAACTTTTCCTTATACTTTTCAAACCTGGGATACAAAAAACGGATTATCTTCTAATTACTGCAATGTTATAGCAAAGGATACCAGCGGCTATTTATATATAGGAACCAATAATGGTCTTTACATATTCAATGGCAGCAATTTTAAAACGCTGCCTTATAATATATCTTCAAATCTTATGACTGAAGGAAATGTAGAAGATATACTTATAGACCAATATAACAGGATATGGTTTGCCAGTATTGAGTACGGCGTGGGGCTGATCAATCTTAATGTACATAATATCAGGGTACAATATTTTGTCCCCCCGGTTCCCGACTCATCTTCCAATCCGGCAATTTCAGGCAACCCAAAAGTATCAAAGCTATGTTTTGACAGCAATGGTAATTTATGGGTTGGAACACGAGGGAACGGGCTTTTTAAATTAGATACTACAACAAAAGCCTTCACCTTGGTTAGAACTGATAATGAAGGCTCATTCTACAACCGGCATATACGTTCCTTATTTCTTTATAAGCCGGATACGCTTTTTGTTGGATTAGTAAACGGGCTGAGCATCATTAATCCCATAAATGACGACATCACTCATCTTAAGATGTATTATGCCAAAGAAAAAAAGCCGTTAAGACCTACGGTAAGAAAGGTGTTGCCATGGTCAGCAGACAGCTTTTTGCTTGCAACAGACAGGGGTACTTTCTGGCTGCACCTGCACAAGCAGGTATTAAGCAATATTTATTACGACACGCTTAAAAAAATAAACTTCAGGGATATAAACAGCAATGACATTATCAGGTTTTCCAATGATGAGCTTTGGATTGCAACAGAAGATGATGGTATTCTTTTCTATAATCTGCGAACGCATCAATTCAATTATTCTTTCAGGTTAAGTGAATTTAATACCGGCATTACCAGGGGATTTGTCAGCCGCTTTTTTAAGGGCCGGGATGGAGATATATGGATAGCACACCAGAATGGTCTTGGTTTTTTTCAAATCCAAAACGCCTGGTTCAATAATTTTTCTTATTCAGACAGTCGTTTGCTTACGGGTACACTTCTTACAGATAAACAGTATTTGCTTTGCTTTAAAGCCAATTCCGTAACAAGGATCAATACAGAAACAGGTGAAGCGAAGCTTACTACTATCAATATCCCCGCAAAAGAAAACACGCTCCATTGTCATGCTATAGATTATTCGCCCGATAAGTATATGTTGTTCATTGACCAGAATTTTTTCCTGATGGACAAAAAAACGTTTCAGTTAAGATCGCTCCCATTAAAAAAAGAAACATTGGATCCGGAAATTTTCAAGCATTTCCGCGTAATAAAAAGTATACCAGATACACTGGAAGGCAAAGAACGATTTTTTTTATTAGTCAAAACGCCCGATGGCAATATTTTATTCAATTATTATCCTGCCAGCGGAGACCTTATACCATTTATACCACCCGGGTTTAAAAGTGATGACTTCAGGAACGGTTTCACCAATATCGTAAAAGCCGGGAATGGAAAATACTGGATCAGCACATTGTATAACGGTATGATTTATGTTGACGGAAAAGATTCTTCCATTCAATTTTCTGACAGGCAAAAAAGTGAAAGGCAAAAAATACCAGAAGGAGAAATAAAAGATTTTACGCTTACAACAAACAATGACCTCTGGCTGCTAATGCAGAAGAAGGGGCTTGTGCATATTTCTCTCAACAAACAAAACGGCCGGTGTTATGAAGTTTTTTCTGAACAGCAGGGGCTTACCGATAACCGGCTTTACACTATCGTAACCGGCCCGCAGCATACCCTGTGGATGACGAGTAATTCAGGGATATTTTGCTTTTTAACCCGCCAAAAAGAATTTTTAAAATATACCGCCGCCAACGGGTTCGGCAATATGAAATTTCATCTGTACGATATAAGTATGGCTGCTTTGTCAAACGGGTATATCGGCATATTTGAGCAGGTAGGCAATGTAACCTGGTTTAAGCCGGAAGTTAACAGTAATGAAAAAAAAGTAAACCTGATCTTAAATAGCATGCAGGTAAATGATCAAACCATTAATTTAAAAGCCGCTGTAAAGCGATTGCACCTATCACCTTATCAAAATAACATTGCCTTCCAATACGATGTTATTGATTTTGACAAAACATCATTTTATGAAGTGTTATACAAACTCGAAAATTATGATAACCAGTGGCAGCCCGCTTATCAAAACAAAATCCAGCGATATACGCAATTACCTCCTGGCAGCTATACTTTTAAAATAAAACTACAATATGCCAACGATCACTTCTCTCCCGAAAAATTTGTTCAGTTCAATATAGCCACCATCTGGTACAAAACATGGTGGTTTAAAAGCATAGCAGCTTTATTGAGTTTAGGTATGATATATCTTGTCATCCGGAATTATATCAACAGAAAATTATATCAGCAAAAAAAGGAGCTTGAACTGCAAAACGCGGTTGCTATAGAACGTTCAAGAATTTCAACGGAATTACATGATGATTTGGGTAGCGGCCTTTCAACAATCAGAATATTATGCCAAACGCTTAACTGTAACAGCAATTCCAATCTGGAAAAAATTTCCAGCCACTCACAGGAGCTTATTCAGAAAATGCGGGAAATAGTTTGGGCTTTGAATAATGAAAATGATACACTCGATCAGCTCATCAGCTATATACGGCGGCAATCATCTACTATGCTGGAAAATGCAGATATCAGCTACGAATACGATGTACCAGAAGTGATTCCGGAAATTAAAGTTACCGGTGGTAACCGGCGCCATATTCAGCTTTTAGTTAAGGAAGCCATACACAATATTATTAAACATGCCCAGGCAGAAAAAGTATTGTTCACTATTACAATTAACAAGGCCCTTACTATTATTATTTATGATAACGGTATTGGCATACGCGACGACTTTGCTGATGCCTCACCTGGCAATGGAATGAGGAATATGAAAAAACATACAGAAGCAATACAGGGAGTACTTACTATTGAGAACCACATTGGCACTACAATACAATTTAGTATGCCACTGCAAAGCTTATCACACGAAAGTGCTATATGAACCTTCAATACCGATCATTAATTTTATACCAATGATCAGCATCTTAATAGTAGAAGATACTGCCGACTATCTGAAAAGCCTGCAGGATCTGTTTAACAAATCGGCAGGCTTTATTTGCAAAGCCAGTTATAGCAATGCAGAAGATTGCATGAAGGATAATGCATACCTCCATGTTGATATTGCTATTGTGGATATACAATTACCGGGTATGAATGGCATTCAATTGGTAAAATGGCTTACTGAAAGAAATACTGATATTTTATGTATGATGTGTACGGCTTACGAAGAGAATGAAAAAGTTTTTTTAGCGCTTGAGGCAGGAGCGCACGGGTATATTCTCAAAAGCGCCTCAACAGCCGAAATTCTTGAAGCGGTAATTGATCTGAAAAACGGCGGCAGCCCTATGAGCAACCAGGTAGCCCGTAAAGTAGTACAATCGTTCAGGAAAATATCAGCCCCGGCAGCATACCAGCTTACACCAAGAGAAAGCGAAGTGCTTCAGCTCCTTTCCAAAGGATTGCTATATAAAGAAATTGCACAGCAACTCCACGTCAGCAGTGAAACGGTACGCAGGCATTGTTTTAATATTTATGATAAGCTGCACGTGCATAACAGAACAGAGGCGCTGAATAAGTATTTCGGGAAACCATGAAAATTGTACTATGAAATATGTACTCGCTTTTTTTTACTTACAATTGCTTTTTACAACAGCACATGGCCAAAACACCCAAGTAACCGACAGCCTTTTACAGCAGGTTAAAAAAGAAACAGACCCAAAGAAAAAGTTTGACATGCTGATTGCGCTGGGCGGAAAGTACGTTTTTACGAATGCAGACAGTGCCGTGTTTTTTAATACAAAAGCGCTCGAAATAGCAAGGCAATTAAAGATTGATTCACTCCTTGCCAGTTCGCATTATGCCATAGCAAGTATAGAAGCTACGAGGAACAATTACGATGTGGCATTTTTAAATTGCGACAGCTCTTTTAAATACTTTTCCGCAGCCGGCAACAGGCAGGGACTGGGAATGGTAAGAAATGTGCAGGGAGGAATGTATATGGCAAGTGGCAGAAATGAGCTTGCTTCGCAAATGTATTTTGATGCGATTGAGTATACCAAAAGTGATACTGCAAGCACCCGGATACTCTACACTTACCATAATATCGTGATATTGCTAAACAATATGGATAAGCACGACCGGGCGCTTGAATATGCATTCAGGCAATATGAGTGGGCAAAACGCCTCAATATTCCTGATGAAATAGCCTATGCCTGCAGCAATATTGCAGATACGTATATGGAACTGAAAGATTCAGCAAACGCGGCAACCTATATTAACAGGTTTACTGAAGCATCTAAAAACACAGTTGACCCCTACCTGCAGGTAATTGGTAAAAACCAATTGGGCATGCTGAAATACATTGAAAAAAACTACGAAATCTCAGCGCAATATTTTCTACAATCGCTCAAACTGAATAACAACCTTGTTGATCAGCAATTAGGCTGCATTACTTTATTAAGCCTGGGCAGGGTATATCAAAAAATGAATAACTACAGCAAAGCAGACTCCTGTTTTTTAAAAGCCATCAATATAAGCCGGGAATTAAATATAAAAGAAGAGCGGAAATCTGCCTTTGAAATGTTGGCAGCTAATGCAATAGCACAAAAGGATTACCAAAAGGCATATGCCTATATGGAATCGCTGCAAAGCATTAGGGATACCTTATTAAATGAAAAAACGGAAATGGCATTAGCAGATGCCGAAACAAAATATAAGCTCGGTGAAAAACAAAAAGAACTGGAGCTTGCAAATGCAGAAAGAAAAATACAGGCTGCCGATGCAACACGCCAAAAAACCGTTAAGCTCATTATCCTCTTTTCCGGTGCAGGTATACTGCTGATAGCCGCTCTTTTATTTAATAGATACAAGCTAAAAAAGGAATTGGAAAAACACGATTTGCTCCTTGAAGAACGTACCAGGATAGGAAAGGAATTGCATGATGATCTGGGTGGTGGTTTGTCTACCATACGCCTGATGACGGAGATGATAAAAGACCCCCTGTTCGGCATGAATGGAACCTACCTTGATAACATTTCTTTCAAATCAAGAGAGCTTATTCAGAATATGAATGAAATAGTATGGTCATTAAACAACAGCAACGATAATATTGCCGGTATGATCGCGTATATGCGACAGTATGCAGGCACTTTTCTTGAAGATGCAAGCATTCATCTTTCTTTCCACGAACCACAAACCATTCCTGCCGCTGAAGTAGATGGGCACACCCGGAGACATATTTTCCTGGTAGTAAAAGAAGCATTGCATAATATAGTGAAGCATTCAGGCGCAAATGAAGTGAAAATACATATTTCTATTGACGATCATTTTACCGTTTCCATTGCCGACAATGGTAAAGGTATAAGCGATGTTCAAAAAGGAGGTTCAGGCAACGGTTTACGTAATATGAAGCAAAGAATTGCTGCATTGCAAGGTCGTTTTCAGATAATACAGCAAGAGGGAACAACACTCATATTTTCCATTCCACGCACCTCACTTTACAACAAAAGTGTTAGCTGATTGATGAAGGGTGCATAAGGGCGAATTCCAAATTGTCGTTCATGCACAGCTTACCGGTCGGTGAAACACCATAATCGTTAAGTTAAGCGAAAAATGTGAACTGACTCATTAACAATGAATCACTGAAGAAGTGATTCGTGAGACACGAATCACGGCGGTACAGACTGTTTCTTCGCTTAGAAATTCGTGTTTCACGAGTTTCTAAGCGATTGAATTTTTCGCGGGATGCAAATCATGACAACAAGACCAAATATAAAATCTTAGCTTAACGACTATGGTGTTACCATCCGTCTGCGACAATTTGGAATGTACCCGCGCACAAGCGAATATTGAAAATATTCACTATTTTTGTGAATGATAGTTTTGTTTGGAAACAAAAAAAGTATTGGAATTGTATCAGCTTGATACAAAACAATGTGTTATAAAATACAAATTCGCAAAACACATTGTAGAAAAATACAAGCTCAGAATAGGTCAATTAATTGATGCCCCCGATTTAAAAACTATAGCTCAGATTCAATCACTGAATCTTGAAAAATTGAAAGGAAACAGGAAAGGGCAGTTGTCTATAAGGGTGGATAATCAATTCAGAATTTGTTTCCGGGAAACAGACGGGAATACAATAACAGTGGAAATATTGGAACTTACAGACTATCATTAACTAAAATAATTATCATTATATGAAAACAGCAAATGAAATAGCCCCCACACATATATTTCACCCCGGGGTGGTATTGGGTGAAGAAATTGAATACCGTAAACTTACCCGCCGCAACGTAGCTGAACGTATGGGTATATCGCCTACTGTATTAAGTGAAATTATTTCAGGTAAGCGGAATATAACAACAACTACTGCCATTAAAATTGAAAATGCTCTTGGTATAAACGCGCTTTTCTTTTTAAATATGCAGGTAAGGTACGAGTATTACAGGGTAAAGAAGCAAATGAGAAAAACGGCAGCATGAACCGCTCTCCTTTCTTCCCGTGTAAAGTAATAAACGGTTTTTCGAAAAACCGGCCACCGGCAACAACGCTAAACACAATAAAAAAGCGCATCCCTTTGTGCAACGCTGTGCCCTCCTGTCTTTGTGGTTCAAACGTATTCCCTGCCCATTGCTATATATTCCTACAACAAAAGTGTTAGCTGATTCATACCAAAAGAAGATTAGCTTTATATGTTATGATCAGTATCGGCATTATTGAAGACCTTGATGATTACAGGAACCTCCTGCAATTATTGCTTGAACATACCGAAGGTATGCAGGTAGTATTTTCGGTAAGAAACGCGGAAGAAGCTATAAACAGTTGCAGCAACAATACCGTCCCTGCCGTTTGTATCATTGACATCAATTTACCGGGGCAATCAGGTATAGATTTTGTAAGATGGGTCAGGTCCAATAACCCTGACACGCTTTGCCTGATGTGCACAGCCTACGATTCAGATGACAAGGTATTTCAGTCGTTGGAAGCAGGAGCACATGGCTACATTTTAAAATCAACTTCGCCTGCAACTATTGTAGAAGCTGTTAAAGAAGTGTATAATGGTGGAAGCCCCATGAGCAGTGAAATTGCAAGAAAAGTGGTATCTGCCTTTTCTTATAAGCAGGCTCCGGAAACCGTAGCGTTAAGCGAAAGAGAAAAGGAGGTGCTTGAACTTTTATCCAGGGGATTGTTTTATAAAGAAATATCACTTCAGCTCAATATCAGCATTGAAACCGTAAAAAGGCATTGCTTCAATATCTACCAAAAATTGCATGTAAGCAACCGTACAGAAGCCATTAATAAGTTTAAGGGACGGTAGCGGCTACAACTTTTGTGCTATTGCTGCCACAAAAAATACTAACTAAATTTATCAGGATTTTAGTCCTTAACTATATCTCTGACTACAAGTATCTGAAAAACCTTTTAACAATAGCTTCTTTAATCTGGCAGGTTCAAAAAATCTGCCGCGTTCATGAGCCTCGTACCCCTTTTATACTTCCATACCCCCCAAAGCGTATTTTGAACCGGCATTAACAAATCAGGCGCCGGCTGCAAAGTGCTCAGATTTACTTGATTTTAAATAACAGGATTATGTCGGATAAGTTTTTCATTAGCTATTCAAGGGTTGATACACCGTTTGTTTTAAAGCTTGCAAACGATCTTAAAAATGCCGGCGCTAATATCTGGCTGGATCAACTGAATATTCCGCCGGGAGCACATTGGGACAATGAAATCGAGGCTGCCCTCAATAGCGCTACCTGTGTGTTGGCTATTATATCTCCCCAATCCATGGAGTCAAAGAACGCTATGGATGAAATATCTTTTGCACTTGAACAAAATAAGAAAGTTATACCCGTTCTTTTAACCAATACCGAAACATCTTTCAGGTTAAGAAGATTACAAAGAATTGATTTTACGGGTGAATATGAAAAAGGAGTAAATCAACTGTTGAAGGCAATTCAAATTACAGACGATAACAATGATAGCAAGAAACAGGGTACTGCCCATGAAAATACCGACAATAAAAATGTATTTCCTGAAGGATTTGTTTTTGCTAAAAAAACTGATACCGGTGATAATTTTTCTTCCAAAAGGCCTCCGTCATATGCTAAAAGAGCAGACCAGGATGATGAAATAGTTACTCCTCAAAGGCTTACAACAGAAGATCTTAAAAATATTATACAGGACCATCTTTCCATTACGAAGCAAACATTGCCCACAAAAAAAACTGGAAATAAAAATAAAGCCCTGTATGGAATAATAATATTCGCAACAGTAATAGCTACGGCAGGAGTTACATGGGGAATTTTTAAAAACAATAAGCAACCTGCTGATATAAAAATTCAGGATGAGATACATCCCGTTCCCATTATTATTACCTCAACAGACAGTACACATAATCCCAATAAAATAAAAAAAGATATTGCAGGTACGGAAGAAAAAAAGCAAACACCGGAGGTTATACAACCGGTCCCTGTTATTATTACCCCTGTAGTAAAAAATAAACCTGCCAATACAAATACACTGGCAGATACAAAAACAGAAAATGTTGATAAACCATCTGCAGAAAAAAAGGAGAAACCGGAACATGAAAAAAAAGAACAACCACCTGCACCCGATTCAACAACTAAACAGCAGGTGTTAACGCCGGTAAAACAGTCCGAAACAACTCCGCAACCTGAGCTGCCTAAAGAAATGCTTATTAATACCGAAATTTTATTTGAGGTAGTGTTTGAACGTTTACCCGACATGAAATTTAAGAGAGAGTATCAACCTGTTACATTTGTGGTAACAAGCCCGGTAACCTATAATGGAATTACTATTATTAATAAAGGCGCTATTGCTAAAGGTGCAATATCTCTTGGAAGCGTACATACCAGCATGATAATGAAACACGTGGAAGGAGCGGACGGGCAGATTATAGCATTGAAATTAAAAGATGGTATTCCGATGAACAAAATAAAGATGAATGAACCATACAAGGTTTTCATAAAAAAAGGCACAAAACTATTTTTTTAATCCTGCCTTCAAAAAAACAAAGACAAGCTTATTTTTTACTTTTTAGTTATTATAAATACAAACTCAAAAAAATATATTGCAGACGACATCACAAATGGCAGATTGCGATCAGGTCCGATAGCCCGAGAATTTGCAGACGTAAGCTTGTCCACTCTGCCTGACAACGAAACAGCAGTCAATGCTAAAAAATTTTTCCAATTGAAGCCATAAAGTATTTCTGCTGCCATTGACCTGTTTCTTTCCGGCTTTGCCAACATCGCGGGGCTTGTCTGATAAAACTTACTTTTGTTGCGTTGGCTTCAGACAACAGGAAATAATTATCTTCAGGGTTAAAAATTATAGGATAGGGTGAGCAACAACGCTTCCATACACGACAACTTTATCCGCAGTATTTTATCTAACAAGAAGATGGCTGCAGATTATTTCAAAAACTATCTGCCTGAGTTTATCAGCCGGCAATTGGATTTTGCTACGTTAAGGCAATTGCCCGACACTTACCTATCAGATGATCTCAAGAAAACGATTTCAGACATTGTTTATTCTTGCCATCGAAAGGGTGGTAAAAACGCTGTAAAAGTAAGCCTGCTGATAGAACATAAGAGCTATCCGGATAAATACACATCCATTCAAATCGGCAGTTATATCTTTTCTGCCCTTCAAAAGCAAGCGACCGCCAAAGAACCATTATCGCTCGTTATTCCTGTATTACTGTATCATGGCAAAGGCAAATGGCAGTACCGAAAACTCTCAGACCTTTTTGAAGACATGGAAGAATATTGGAAACAATACCTGCCCGATTTTGAGTATGTATACAATAATTTAGGCATGCTATCCGATACCGACGTAGAAAAGCTGAACAATAAATTTCTAAAAGCATCCTTCTTGGCATTAAAGCATAGTTTTGAAAAAGAATGGCTGGGACGTAACGCGGTGAATTTATTGTTGTTAGCGGCTACCGGCCCTAAAGCGCTGCAACAAGGTTTTATCATTTACTTATATACCAGGGGCGATTTGAAAGAAGAAAATGTATTAAATTCGCTACCGGAACCCATAAAGAAAACAATTATGAGCACATTAGACATTTATATAGAAAAAGGACGTAAAAAAGGCATTGAAGAAGGTATTGAAAAAGGCATTGAGAAAAAGAGTCGGGAGTTTATACAAAACCTCCTCACAGCCGGAAAATTCTCCGTATCTGAAATTGCCGCATTTGCCGGTGTTACAGAGCCCTTTGTTAAAAAAGTTCGCGCTTCGCTGAAAAAGAAAAAATAATTTTTTGAAACTTAAAGGAAAAAATGCTCCGGGTACGGGGCATTTTTTTTACCCAAACCACGAAATTAAAAGTTTCGCCTACTGAATTGCCAATCCATATTACCATTTGCCGGATAACAGTCGCAAAAAATATACAAATCAAAGCATATTCTGCCAACCTGCCTATAACACTTTTGTGCTATTGTATGGCTAAGTAATGATATTAAATTACATCCCTATTGGCGCATTACCAGTGTCATGTCAACCAAATTATGTGGGTATGCTGTTGTGGAAACGAAAAACGAACGCTTATTGCTCACATTTCACGTTTGACATCGCACTATAAGCTCTTATCCAAACCTCAATCTATATAACCTGTAATCATCACCCTTAAAATGGCTGCTTATGGTACACAATACCCTGGATCCGGCAGATGTGGCTGCGTTGGAAAATATGGAAAAGAAGGCTGACCTTCTGACCATCTCCGGAAAATTTTCGGCTGCCCGCAAATTGTTGAATAAATTATTGATCATAACTCCTATGCATGATTACCTCAGCATTGGCAGAATATACCACAAAATAGGCAATACATATAACCAGCAGTGGCAGTTTAAGTTAGCCGAGCCAATGTATAAAAAATCGGAGCAGTTCCTGATAAAAGTACCTGATCCGGCAAATATGTGGGGCGCCTGGATTGAATTATAAATTGATTATTGCTATGTTGTAATGCATCTCCGAAAAGTAAAGCTATTCGAAGCAAAGAAAGAAAAATTACAATCGGCTGTTGAAGCATATGGCAATCTTTCACAAAAAGCCCGCTACAGCTATGTAATATTTACAGATATACTCTGGAAAAATGGGTGGTATATGTTGCCAGACGAAACGATTATGATTTGTGAGGCTATTATTAATCTTGCTAAAGCAGAGAATGATAACAATATTAAAATAACCTTACTAAACATGCTTGGCTTTACTTATCTCTTCAGGCATGAGTTTAAAAAGGCAAGAAAAATAGGTTTAGAGATATTAGAGGATATTGGTAAAAACAGCTTTGGTGAGGAAATAATACGGGCATATTGTACCATTTGTTTCAGCTACAGGAAAGAAAAAGATGTAGAAAACGCCAGGAACTGGGTAGCCAAAGCATATAATGCTGTCTATTTTAGCAAAAACCAAACTTTTAAATACCTGATGGATTCTATTGTAAGCTGGATACATCTGAAAGAAGGAAATCTTAGAAAAGCTAAAAAAAGCGCAATGGATTCTTATAAGGGAATAAAAAAATATCGTTATCCTTTTTTAG
>JADLCD010000134.1 GCA_020847395.1 Chitinophagaceae bacterium | reverse complement strand
TCCAAACATGCCTGTATAGACCTCTGTTCCGGCATACTGACCATTCACGTACACATTTGCACGGCCAGTTTCCTCTGTCCTGCTAAAAAAATCCTCGTAGCCGAAAGTAATGTAAAGTAAATATTCCCCGGGCATTAAGTTGGTAAACTCAAAATGGCCTTTATCATCATACACCTGTGTTTGTTTCAAACATTCCAATGCATCTTTAGGAAGAGGTATCGGTTTTGCCCCTTTTATTTTTGACTGCTTTTTATTAATTTCAAACCACTCTTTAAAATAGGCTGTGTAAGGCATCAACAACACATTCGTTCCCTTTGGGGCAAATTGTTTTTTATTAACGTTCAAAATACTGATGTCAATGCCCCTGTCATCCCTCCTTGACCGGTCATCTCTTGCAAAGGCTTCCCCTTCAATAGTTGAACTGCCTGCGCTAACAAGCTTAAAAGTTTCATCCTTGTTAAATGTAGTTTTAAATGGATTGACATCTGTTTCCAAATCCTTTAACAAATAGGTAATGCCATTTATACGCATCCCGGCAAACCAGATTTTCCGGGTTTCCTTATCAACACTATAACTATAAAAATTATTGGATGCATCATCAACCATAGTTACATCCCAAACGGGGCGGTTACCGAACTGGTTCGACTGATGGCTGTTACTTTTCACTTCTACAATGGTCAAATTACCCAACTTAAGGTCATTGGTAATTACAGGGATAATTGCTTTGTAACCACTTTTCAGGGGCAAAATGCTGATCACCAATGGATGCAATGCATAATCAAACGCCTCACTTGTAACAGCGGTTGTTACATTACTTTTTTTGCCTGTTTTAATATCCAATATCTCGCTTGCAGCAGAAGCCCCAAAAGCGACAGTGGTTTTCTGCTTACTATTACTGAATATTCTGCGTATTGGTTTCAATGTTGCCGCATCAGCCTGCAATTCTTCCTTCAACCCGGGGACATTTTCAGTGTACGAAACTGTTCTCGTTACGAAAACCTTCCCTTCTTTAACCTCTATTTTATATGCATTTACTCCTATTTTTTGTAAAGACCCTTTTACATTTTCAAAGTAATCCATTGAAAAATCTCCTTGTTTAATTAACGAAGTGTTCAGGGATTTGTCGCCAGGGAGTATTTTTACCTGCGCAGCGCAATTCAGGCTTGATGCAAAAGCCGCTACAGTGAACAAAAGTCTCAATTTTGTCATTATTCTAATTTATATGTTCTATAAAATGCGACACGCCCTTTAGCCTGTTAAAAAACAGCACTACTACAAAACAATAAAGCCTTCCTGATTTACCCGGCTCAATTGATCTGTTAGGGTGCTTACATGTTTGGATTTGTTGGGTCTAAAGCACTTTGCATCAGACCCGAACTCAACCACATTTTCCAGGCAACCCCTCAGAAAGCGAACATTGGGCTGATGCAAATATAGATTTTAAGTTACTAACTGACCAACACCCCTTACAGGAAATGTTTTTACGAAATGGGTTTGGGGTTGTAGTAATGTTTGAATGTGAAGTACCTCCTGGTATCTAATATATGCTTAGTTCTTCTTCTTATCCTCAACAGCTATTTCTAAATCAACAATAGTCTTTTTAATTTCATCACCATACATAGTCGCCCATTTTGCCATATTGCCTAATGTACCCCAAGGCTTTGTAAACGTAGCTTCAACAACGGTTTTGCCGTTTTCCTGTTTTATGGTTACAAAAAGATTCCAAACCTTACCGTTACTTCCGGCATATGCCTCTGCTTGAATAGTCCCATTTTCTTTGTCGCTTGCTTTTACCGAAAATTTTATTGTTGAAACAGCCTGTAGTGCTGCATAAAATACTTTATCCTGTTTTTCACTGGAGTGGTATTTTCCAATACCCGGCTTTTGTCCAAAAGAGATGGCTGAAACAAATAATAATCCAGTAATAATAATTGCTATTTTTTTCATTTAGTGTTGATTTTAATTTTTGGTTATTTAAAATAATTTTTTAACCATTCTTAATGTCATACTATACAAATGGCACTATTGAAACAGATGAACTATGGTGGTGCTAATCACATTTCCACTGGGCGTTTCTGTTTTTACAAGATTCCCGTCCACAAAAATTTCCATTTTTATATTGCCATTTCAGGTAGCCGACACATGCAGTGATGCGGCATCATTTTTATTTACTGTTCTGGTAATTTGTTTTGTAAATGACAAAGGCTGGCTTGTAAGAAATGTGGTTGACCCGGTTTCGTTTAAATAGCCAATATCACCTGTGGTATAACCTGCTGAGGGAATTAGTTTATACAAGATTGTAACATTTTTTGGATACCCCCCGGAAGAGTTATCACTTTTAGAACAACTTGCTGAAAAAAACACTACAAACAAAAGTGCTGAAAATAATTTTGAAAATTTAAGCGCAGTTGATTTCATATTGATTTTTAAATTAATGAGGAATAGGTTTTTATTTCAATGGTCAAAGCTACTCTTGTACCCTGGGATGGCATATACTGTGGATTTAGTAATTCCCTCTACTTAATTTTCAGTATTTTTCTCAATACTCCACATCCGGTGTTTATAGTTAAAGAGTTTCCATTAAATTTATGCTTATGATTAAATTACTGACGGGTATCATTGTTTGTTCATTTGCTGCCTTAACAGGCCTTTCCCAGTCAACTGCTCTTCCGCTAAATGAACAGCGCTTTGGCGACAGTTTGCAAAAAATATTAAACAGTACAATGCCAGACAGCATGAGGGCAAATGCCGGTTTTCTACTGAGTAATTTCTGGTACAGGAAAGATTCAGTTAAGGGAGCAGCATACCTGGAACAGGGAAGAATCCTTTCTAAAAACAATCCTTTTCAGCAATCTATTTACTTTTTTTACCTGGGCAACCTTAAGTCTTTAAACAATCTTGAACTTTCAGCGTCTTCTTTTATGAAAGCAGACAGCCTTCTTCAAAAATTCAGCACAAAGGAGGCCTTTGTTTTCCGGTCAAAGGTTTGGCATAACTATGGCGCCATACAACAAATGAAAGACGACAACGAATATTTTGCAGACCTCTTACTTGAAAAAGCCATACCGTTTGCTATTAAAGGTGGTGATAGTGTTTACCTGGGAAAAAATTATTTTGACCTTGGTCTTGCATTTACTAACACCCTGCAATTTGCCAAAGCAGAAGATGTATGGCAAAAGGCGATTCAAATCTTTAACAGGGTAAACGCACCAAAAGAGCATTTAATGGATGTTTACAACCTTTCTGCACAAAACTATATTGAACTAAAAGATATGAACAGGGCCAGGGCGATGCTGGATAGTTCTGCCGCTTTATTAAAGCCTTACCCAGAATCGCAGTATTATTTGGATTATTATGCATCTCAGGGTATGTTTTTCAATGCCCAGGGAAAATTTAGTCTTGCGAATGAAAGCATTGACAAGGGAATTACTTTATCCAAAAAGCTGAACCAGCCCTACCGGGAGCAACGCATCCTTCTTCAAAAATTCTTTGCCCTTTATGGTGAGAAAAAATTTGACAAAGGGAAGGAAGTGCTGCTTACCCTGATGAACAGCCAGCCATTTATTAGCCTGTTAGTAAACCGGCTACAGGTATATAATGGTATGGCAGAAAACTATGCAGGTATGGGTGATCATAAAGCTGCATATGATTGGCTCAGGCGCTACAGCCAGCTAAATGACAGTGTGGCTAATGTGAACCTGAAAAGCCGCATCAATGCGCTTACCGAAAAATATAAAGCCAGGGAAAGCCAGGAACAAATTGCCATTTTAAAAGCCGAGAATGAAAAGGCATTACTTACATCAAAAAACAACCGGTTGTTAACATGGCTCTTTGGCCTTACCAGCCTGTTCTTATTAATAATTGCTGCCCTTGGTTGGTTTTACTTCCGCAACCATAAAAGATTGCAAAAACAAAAGGAACTAAGCTATCAGCAGCAATTGCTGGAGGCAGAACAGAAACAAGAAATCCAATTTGCCCGGGCCCTGCTGCAGGGTGAGGAAAAAGAGAGAAAACGCATTGCCAGCGACCTGCATGACGGGCTGGGCGGCATGCTTGCCGGTGTTAAAATCAATTTATCAAAACTTGCTGAAAACCCAAAATCAGTTAATATGCTGAACACAGATATTAATAAAGTTATTGACCAGCTCGATGGCTCGGTGAATGAGCTGAGGCGTATAGCCAGGAATATGATGCCGGAGTCGTTATTACAACTGGGGCTTGAAGTATCATTAAAAGACATGTGCGATGCGGTAAATACCGCTTCAACAAAAGTTGAGTTCCAGGCTTTTTCAATTAATGCTGGCTTGCCCAAAGAAACACAAATAACCATTTACCGGATTGTGCAGGAATTATTAGCCAATGTAATCCGGCATGCCAATGCATCTGAAATACTGGTACAGTGCAGCCAGAATGAAAACACTTTCTACATTACACTGGAAGATAACGGCAAAGGATTTGATATATCAACGCTTCCTTTGCAAAAAGGGATTGGTATAAGCAATGTAAAAAACAGGGTTGAGTTTTTAAAAGGCAAAATGGATATTCAGTCTTCTCCTGCGCAGGGAACTGCTGTGAATATAGAATTTAATATACCTGCATAACGAAAATATGAAAGCAGCAATTCTCG
>JADLCD010000133.1 GCA_020847395.1 Chitinophagaceae bacterium | reverse complement strand
TGCTATATTCTTTACCTTTGCACTCCTTAAATTGGGCCTGATACAATTTGACTTTTCAATTGAATTTATAAATGACTGATTTGCAATGTGTTTTGTTTTCATGAAAGCAAAGCATGTTAATCTTTTGTCATTAAACAATAAAAGCGCTTTTAACTATGTCTTCAACAAAGGTTGCTACAAACAGCAGGATTGACTTCGGTAAGATCAAGCATTTGGCTGAGACTCCTGATTTATTAGAAATCCAGATTCAATCTTTCAAAGAGTTTTTCCAGTTGGAAACTACTCCTGACAAAAGAAATATTGAAGGTCTCTTTAAAGTGTTTAAAGAGAATTTCCCTATTACAGATACGCGTAACATATTTGTTCTTGAATTTTTGGATTATTTCATTGATCCGCCACGCTATAGCATTGAAGAGTGTATGGAGCGCGGATTAACATACGCTGTTCCGTTAAAAGCCAAGCTTCGTTTAAGCTGTAATGATGAAGAGCATGTTGACTTCCAGACCATCGTTCAGGATGTGTTCCTGGGTAATATTCCTTATATGACGCCCCGCGGTACTTTCGTTATCAACGGCGCTGAGCGTGTAGTGGTATCCCAGTTGCACCGTTCACCCGGCGTATTCTTCGGTCAGTCGCTCCACCCCAATGGAACTAAAATATACTCTGCAAGGGTTATTCCTTTCAAGGGTGCGTGGATGGAGTTTGCTACAGACATCAATAACGTGATGTATGCTTACATCGACCGTAAGAAAAAATTCCCTGTAACCACCTTGTTGCGTTCTATCGGTTACGAAACTGATAAAGACATCCTGGAATTATTCGGAATGGCGGATGAAGTTAAAACCGATAAAAAAACGCTTGAAAAATATATTGGAAAAAGACTTGCGGCCCGTGTATTAAGAACATGGGTGGAAGACTTTGTAGATGAAGATACCGGAGAGGTTGTATCTATTGAAAGAAACGAGGTTGTGCTGGAGCGTGATACCGTACTCGACCAGGAAGCCGTTGACCTGATTGTGGATATGGATGTGAAGGGCGTATTTATTCAGAAAGAAGAAGTGAGTGGTGATTACGCTATTATATATAATACTCTTAATAAAGATAGCGCTAATTCAGAACTGGAAGCGGTTCAGCATATTTATCGCCAGTTGCGCGGTGCTGATGCGCCTGATAATGAAACAGCCCGTGGTATTATCGACAAGTTGTTCTTCTCTGATAAACGGTATGATTTAGGAGAAGTAGGTCGTTATAAAATTAACCGTAAGCTGAACCTTCATCAGCCGCTTGATCAGAAAACGCTTACTAAAGAAGATATTATCGAGATCATTAAATACCTCGTTCGCTTAACAAACGCGAAAGCGGAAATTGATGATATTGATCACCTGAGCAACCGTCGTGTGCGTACTGTGGGCGAGCAGTTGTTTGCCCAGTTCGGCGTTGGTTTGGCCCGTATGGCCCGTACCATCCGTGAAAGAATGAATGTGCGTGATAATGAGGTGTTCACCCCGGTTGATTTGATTAATGCAAGAACATTGTCTTCTGTAATTAACTCTTTCTTTGGAACATCGCAGTTGTCTCAGTTCCTCGACCAAACAAACCCATTAAGTGAAATCACACATAAGCGTCGTATTTCTGCACTCGGACCCGGTGGTTTAAGCCGTGAGCGTGCAGGCTTCGAGGTTCGTGACGTACACTATTCTCACTATGGTCGTTTGTGTACCATTGAAACTCCGGAAGGTCCAAACATCGGTTTGATCTCTACTTTGTGTGTTCATGCAAAGATCAACGAAATGGGCTTTATTGAAACACCTTACAGAAAAGTAGATAGCGGAAAGGTGGATATGAAAAAATTATCTTACCTGAGTGCTGAAGAAGAAGATGAAGCGAAGATTGCACAGGCAAATGCACCGCTCGATGATAAAGGCGCGTTTGTGGAAGAGCAGGTAAGATCACGTCAAACCGGTGATTTCCCTATTTTAGAAAGAACTGAAGTAGAATATATGGACGTTGCGCCAAACCAGATTGTTGGTTTGAGTGCTTCGCTTATTCCATTCCTTGAGCATGATGATGCCAACCGTGCGTTGATGGGATCAAATATGCAACGCCAGGCTGTGCCATTGATCGTTCCACAGGCTCCGTTTGTAGGAACCGGTTTGGAAGGAAAAGCTGCGCGTGATGCAAGAATACAGATACATGCAGATGGAAACGGGGTTATTGAGTTTGTGGATGCAAACGAAATTCATGTTCGTTACGAAAGAGATGAAGCGCAGAAACTGGTAAGCTTTGAAGATGATCTTAAAATCTACAGGCTCACTAAGTTTATGAAAACAAACCAGGAAACCTGTATCAATCTTCGCCCGGCGGTTAAAAAAGGACAGCGTGTTAAAAAAGGTGATTTCTTAACAGAAGGATATGCTACAAAAGATGGTGAACTTGCATTGGGTCGTAACCTTAAAGTGGCATTCATGCCATGGAAGGGTTACAACTTTGAAGATGCTATTGTTATCAGCGAAAAAGTAGCCCGTGAAGATCTCTTTACTTCTATACATATTTCTGAATATGAACTGGAAGTGCGTGATACAAAATTGGGTGAAGAAGAATTAACTCCTGACATCCCTAACGTATCTGAAGATGCTACAAAAGATCTTGATCAGAACGGTATTATCCGTATAGGCGCACAGGTAAAAGAAGGTGATATCATCATCGGTAAGATTACTCCAAAAGGAGAAAGCGACCCTACTCCTGAAGAAAAATTATTACGCGCCATCTTTGGTGATAAAGCAGGTGATGCAAAAGATGCTTCTTTAAAGGCACCAAGCGGAACCGAAGGTGTGGTAATTGATAAAAAACTTTTTCAGCGTGCTAAAAAAGATAAGAACGCGAAAGTGCGTGAAAAAGCAGCCATAGATAAGCTGGAAAAAGTGCACGAGCAGAACGAAAAAGATTTGCTGGATGTATTGATTGGTAAACTGCAGGTATTGTTGAAAGACAAATCATCTGCTGGTGTAACCAACAATTTTGGTGAAATGCAGATTGGTAAGAGCGCTAAGTTCAACGCTAAGAATCTTGCCGGTTTAGATTATCAGAACATCAACCCTTTAGGTTGGACCAGTGATGACCAGGTAGATAATCAGATCAACATTCTGTTGCACAACTACAATATCAAATTCAACGAAGAGCTTGGAAGATACAAGAGAGAGAAATTCAACATTTCTATTGGTGATGAATTACCGGCAGGTGTATTGAAGCTCGCTAAAGTATATCTCGCTGTAAAACGTAAGTTAAAAGTGGGCGATAAAATGGCGGGTCGTCACGGAAACAAAGGTATTGTGGCAAGAATTGTACGTGCAGAAGATATGCCTTTCCTTGAAGATGGAACGCCTGTTGATATAGTATTGAACCCACTTGGGGTACCAAGCCGTATGAACCTGGGACAGATTTACGAAACTGTATTGGGCTGGGCTGCAGAAAAATTAGGTGTTAAGTTTGCTACACCAATTTTTGATGGTGCTTCTACTGCAGAAATTGCTGATTATATCACTAAAGCAGGATTGCCTTCATTCGGTCACACTTATTTGCATGATGGCGAAACCGGTGAGCGTTTTGACCAGAAAGCAACAGTTGGTATCATTTATATGATTAAACTGCACCACATGGTTGATGATAAGATGCACGCACGTTCTATCGGGCCTTACAGCTTAATTACGCAACAGCCATTGGGTGGTAAAGCTCAGTTTGGTGGTCAGCGTTTTGGTGAAATGGAGGTTTGGGCGCTTGAAGCATATGGCGCATCAAACATTCTGCAGGAATTATTAACGCTTAAATCAGATGATATCATTGGTCGTGCAAAAACTTATGAATCAATTGTGAAAGGCGATAATATACCAAGAGCAGGATTACCAGAATCATTTAACGTATTGGTTCACGAGTTGAGAGGCTTGGGATTAGAGTTGAAGTTTGAATAAGAAGAGCCTCCCCTCCCGATTTATCGGGATCAAAGGAGGGGCTTTGGTAACACTTTTATTGTTGAATAAGTTGCTGAATAACGAACAAAAAGCACAAGAGTGCGACCCCGGGTTCCGCGGTCGCTCGTCGGGGCAGACGCAACAGAAGATGATAAGAGATATGAAGTTGGAAAACAAAAAATGCTGATAAGTTCTAAAGCGATTTGGATAAATCAGCATCTTAAATGTCAAATTAAAAATCTTAAATAAGATTATGGCTATCAAAAAAGACAATCGTCCACGGTCAAATTTTTCTAAGATCACCATTAGCCTGGCATCACCGGATGCTATTCTTGAAAGGTCGTATGGTGAAGTTTTGAAGCCTGAAACCATAAACTATCGTACTTACAAACCTGAAAGAGACGGTTTGTTTTGCGAGAGGATTTTTGGCCCGGTAAAAGATTATGAATGTGCCTGCGGTAAGTATAAGCGTATCCGTTATAAGGGTATTGTGTGCGACCGTTGTGGTGTGGAAGTAACAGAAAAGAAAGTGCGTCGTGAGCGTATGGGACATATAAAACTGGTTGTGCCGGTTGTACATATCTGGTATTTCAAAAGTCTTCCTAATAAAATTGGTTACCTGCTTGGTATCAGCTCCAAAAAAATGGAGACCATTGTATACTACGAAAGATACGTGGTAATACAGCCGGGTATACGCGAAGACCGTAACCTGAAAATGGGCGACCTGCTTACCGAAGAAGAATATCTTGAAATACTGGAAAACCTTCCGAAAGATAACCAGTATCTGCCTGATGATGATCCGCAGAAATTCATAGCAAAAATGGGTGCTGAAGCCATCCAGGGAATGCTGGCAAGAATTGATCTTGACCAGTTAAGCTATGATTTAAGAAATGCAGCGGCAACTGAAACATCACAACAACGTAAGGCAGACGCTTTGAAACGTTTGAGTGTTGTTGAATCTTTCCGTGATGCTAATCATAGAATTGAAAACCGTCCCGAGTGGATGGTTATGCAATATATACCGGTTATTCCGCCAGAATTACGTCCGTTGGTTCCATTAGATGGCGGTCGTTTCGCGTCTTCTGACCTGAACGATTTATACCGTCGTGTGATCATCCGCAACAACCGTTTAAAACGTTTGTTGGAAATTAAAGCGCCTGAAGTAATCTTACGTAATGAAAAACGTATGCTGCAGGAAGCAATTGATTCACTCTTTGATAACTCACGTAAATCAAATGCGGTTAAAGCAGAAGGCGGACGTGCATTGAAATCACTGAGCGATGTGTTGAAAGGTAAACAAGGTCGTTTCCGTCAGAACCTGTTGGGTAAACGTGTTGACTATTCCGGCCGTTCTGTAATTGTGGTTGGTCCTGAATTGAAATTGCATGAGTGTGGATTACCAAAAGATATGGCTGCGGAATTGTTTAAACCATTTATCATCCGCAAGCTTATTGAAAGAGGTATAGTAAAAACGGTGAAGAGTGCAAGAAAACTGGTTGACCGCAAAGAAGCTATTGTTTGGGATATTCTTGAAAATATATTGAAAGGACATCCTGTAATGTTAAACCGTGCCCCAACGCTGCACCGTTTGTCTATTCAGGCGTTCCAGCCAAGACTGGTAGAAGGTAAAGCAATACAATTGCACCCGCTCGTATGTTCTGCGTTCAACGCCGACTTTGACGGTGACCAGATGGCGGTTCACGTTCCGTTAAGCAGCGCTGCTATTCTTGAGGCGCAGTTGCTTATGCTTTCTTCTCACAACATTCTGAACCCGCAGAATGGTACGCCAATCACCCTGCCTTCACAAGACATGGTATTGGGCTTGTACTATATTTCTAAAGGAAAGAAAACAACTGAAACTGAGAAGATAAAAGGAGAAGGCAAAGCTTTCTATAATGCAGAAGAAGTAATCATTGCTTACAATGAAGGCAAGGTTGATTTACATGCGCATATAAAAGTTAAAGCCAATGTTCGTAAGGATAATGGTGAACTGGTAAATAAATTGATTGAGACCACAGTAGGTCGTGTAATATTCAACCAGTATGTTCCTGAAGAAGTAGGTTTTGTAAATGCATTGCTTACTAAAAAATCTTTGAGAGAAATTATTGGTGATATTATTAAAATTACCAACGTTCCGAAAACCGCTAAGTTTTTGGATGATATCAAACAATTAGGTTTCCGTACGGCGTTCAGGGGAGGATTATCATTTAACATTAATGACCTTGTTATTCCGCAAATGAAACAGGAGTTGGTTGAATCAGCTTCTGACGAAGTAAAAGAAGTGTGGGAAAACTATAACATGGGTTTAATCACTAACAACGAGCGTTACAACCAGATTATTGATATATGGTCACGCGTTGATACCCGTGTTACTGAAACACTCATTCGCGAAATGGCAACAGATAAACAAGGGTTCAACTCTGTTTATATGATGCTTGATTCCGGAGCCCGTGGTAGTAAACAACAGGTAAAACAGTTGGCTGGTATCAGGGGTTTGATGGCTAAGCCGCGTAAGAGTGGTTCTACAGGTTCAGAAATTATCGAAAATCCAATCCTTTCTAATTTTAAAGATGGATTGAACGTATTGGAATACTTCATCTCTACACACGGCGCCCGTAAAGGTCTTGCGGATACTGCGTTAAAAACAGCGGATGCGGGTTACTTAACCCGTCGTTTGGTTGACGTGGCGCAGGATGTGGTAATTAATGATGAGGATTGTGGAACATTGCGTGGTATTGCTATCAGCGCATTAAAAGATAATGAAGATATCGTTGAGCCATTATACGATCGTATACTTGGGCGCACATCAGTGCATGATGTGTACGATCCGCAAACAGATGAATTGATTGTAGCCGCAGGCGTATTGATTACGGAAGAAATTGCAAAACGGATTGAAGAAAGCGGTATCGAAACAGTAGAAATACGTTCGGTATTAACCTGCGAAAGCAAGCGTGGCGTTTGTGTAAAATGTTATGGACTTAACCTCGCAACCGGTTATATAGCGCAGAAGGGTGATGCTGTGGGTATCATTGCTGCGCAGTCAATTGGTGAGCCGGGTACACAGTTAACACTGCGTACATTCCACGTGGGTGGTGTTGCAGGTTCTGCAACAGTTGATTCTCAATTAACCGCTAAGTTTGATGGCACTATTCAGTTTGACGGTTTGCGTAGCGTAACTGCTGAAAACAACCAGGGAGAAAAAACGCAGATCGTAATTGGCCGTACAGGTGAGGTGAGGATTATAGATGTGAAGAATGACCGCCTGTTGATAACCAACAATATTCCTTACGGTGCAACATTGCTTGTAAAAGACGGGCAAACCATCAGCAAAGGCGATGTAATCTGTACATGGGATCCGTTCAACAACGTAATCGTTTCTGAGCAGGCTGGTAATATCAAATTTGAAAGTGTTATTGAAGGTTTCACTTATCGCGAAGAAGCGGATGAGCAAACAGGTCACCGTGAAAAAGTGGTAATTGAAACAAAAGATAAGACCAAGATACCAATGCTGTTGGTAGAGGGAAAAGAAGTCAAAACATACAACTTACCTGTAGGCTCCCACATTGTGGTTGATGAAGCTGAAGAAGTACGCGCAGGCCAGGTATTGGTAAAAATTCCCCGTGTGTTGGGTAAATTAAGAGATATCACGGGTGGTCTTCCACGTGTTACGGAATTGTTTGAAGCTCGTAACCCGGGTAACCCTGCTGTTGTTTCTGAAATTGATGGTGTGGTAACCTTTGGCGCTGTAAAACGTGGTAACCGCGAAATTATTATCGAAGCAAAAGACGGTGTAGTTAAGAAATACCTCGTGCCATTAACAAGACAAATTCTTGTGCAGGATGGTGATTTTGTAAGAGCCGGAACATCATTATCTGACGGACAAACTGCTCCTGCTGACATCCTCAATATTAAAGGACCTTACGCAGTGCAGGAATACGTGGTGAATGAAATTCAGGAAGTATATCGTTTACAGGGTGTGCGTATCAACGATAAGCACATTGAAGTAATCGTAAGACAGATGATGAAGAAGGTTGAAATTGTTGAACCGGGCGATACTAAATTCCTTGAAGAAGATTTGGAAGACAGGTTTGAGTTTATTGAAGAGAACGACTGGATCTTTGATAAGAAAGTAGTAACAGATCCGGGTGAGTCAGCTAAACTTCGTGCAGGCCAGATCGTTAGTTTGCGTGAATTGCGTGAAGAAAATTCAATTCTTCGCCGTGCTGATAAAAAACTGGCTGAATACCGCGATGCAAACCCTGCTACATCTAAACCGGTGTTATTGGGTATTACCAAAGCATCACTCGGTACGCATAGCTGGATATCTGCCGCATCATTCCAGGAAACTACCAAAGTATTGAGTTCTGCTGCCATACAGGGTAAAACGGATGACATGCTCGGCTTGAAAGAGAATGTTATCACCGGCCACCCGATACCTGCAGGTACTGGTTTACGTGAGTTTGAAAATATTGTGGTGGGTAGTAAAGAAGAATACGAATTGCTTCAAACAACACGCGAAGCAATGAGTTTTGATGATGAAGAATAGTTTGATTATATAAGTTTGAAGGAGTAGGAGTTTTATATTCCTGCTCCTTTTTTTTAAAGACACATTCATGAAATATCTTTCTGTTATTCTTAGCGCAGCGGCGTTGGTTCTTGCAGGTATTGCATTGTATAAAGTTAGCCCGGGCAAATCCGGCGCTACAACTGTTAGTATACAGCCGGCTTCCGGTAAAGATTCCCTGCAAACAACGAGTTTAAAAATTGGTTATGTAGACCTTGATTCTATTGACGCAAAATTTGATTTTTACAGGGTGAAAATGGAAGCATTTGAGAAGAAAAAAGATGGACTGGACAGGCAATTGAATGGAGCTTACCAACAACTGGATAATAAGAGAATTGAATTTCTGAAAAAAGGAAATGCTATTACACAGGCTGAAGCAGACGCTTTTAAAAAAGAATACGATCAGCAACTCCAGTTCCTGGAAAATCAACGTAGAAAAACGGAGCAGGAAGTGCAGCAGGAAGCCATGATTATGCGTGATGATATCTTTAAAAAAATAAACGATTATCTTACGGGATTTAGTAAAGAGCGTGGATATAACTATATATTTTCTTACTCCCGCAATGCTAATGTCTTTTTATACCAGGATGCGGCTTTTGATGTTACCAATGAAGTAATTATCGGGTTAAATGCTGCGTACCCAAAAACTGAAACAAAGAAATAAGGTTCAAAATAGTTGCAGTAAAGTTTTTCAATCAAAAATTCCTTCTTTACTTTATTGCTTTAATCAAAAGGCATGAAGGATATACAAGCATTGTTTAATTCATTTAGCAATATCAAAGTAGGTATTGTTGGAGATGTGATGCTGGATTCTTATATGTGGGGAAGGGTGGATAGAATATCACCTGAAGCTCCTGTTCCCGTTGTTGCCATCAACAAAAAGGAATTACGAATAGGAGGCGCCGGAAATGTTGCGCTGAATATTTGTGCGCTTAATGCAAAAGCATCCATCATTTCTGTTACCGGGAATGATGATGATGGTATAGCATTAAAAAAGATGTTTGAAGAAAATGCGATTGATACTTCTTTTTTATTGCAGAGTCCAAAACGCATCACCACTAATAAAATACGCGTTATAGCCCGCAACCAGCAAATGATGCGGCTGGATAATGAGCTTACAGCCGATCTTGGATATGAAGATGAGAACAGGCTGATATTAGCTGTTCAGCATTATATAGCACAGGAAAAGCCACAGGTTATAATATTGGAAGATTACAATAAAGGGATACTCACCGAATTAGTAATTCAAAAAATAATTGAACTTTGCCGCCATAACAATATTGTTGTTGCCGTTGACCCTAAACGAAAGAACTTTTTTAACTATAGAAACGTAGATATTTTTAAACCCAATTTTAAAGAAGCGATAGAAGGTTTAAACATGGTGCCTCAGGAAATAAATGAAAATTTATTGAGAGAAATTCATCAACAGCTTCACGAAAAATTGCAGCATAATATTTCCTTTATCACGCTTTCTGAAAAAGGAGTTTTCTATGAGCAGCAAAATAATGCCGCGATTATTCCTTCGCACATACGCAATATAGCTGATGTAAGCGGCGCAGGAGATACGGTGATAGCGGTAGCATCTCTTGTATATACCGCCACAAAAGAGGTTAAGCTGATGGCAGAAATTGCAAATATAGCCGGCGGACTTGTTTGCGAAGAAGTGGGAACCGCGGCTATTGATAAAAACAAGCTGTTGCAGGAATGTAACAAGCTTCTTGTGGCATAATAGAATAGGAAGTTGTTGAATAGCGAAAAGTATTTAATTCAATAAAAAATCAGGCTTTCGTAGGGGAAAAAATAATGTTAATAGAGAAAGATAAATTAGTAAACCATAATAACAATATGCTAACAGCCCTACGTGTTATTATTGCGGTGTAAAATCATAATAGTATGAAGCTGGTTCTAAAACTTACTGTAATTATCGTATTTGTATTCTTTTCTTCTCAAACCCTTGAAGCACAAAACTGGCATTATGGTGTAAAGGCTGATCTTAATTATGCTGCAGCGATGGGCAATGGTTTAAAAAATAAGTATACATTGGGGTATGGTGGCGGAATATGGGCTAATTATGCCATTACTAAAAAATTCAAATTCCAACCCGAATTATCGTTGGCGCAATACAATTATACCAAGGGTGATGATTTTGACAAATATTATAAAAATGATGTTGGAAGAGTAGGGGCCGATAAAAAGATAAAACTGGCATATGTGAATTTACCGCTTTTGCTGCGTTATGATATTATCCGCTGGGTTAGCGTGTTTGCCGGTCCACAAATTGGCATTGCCGTTTTTGAGGATGAAAATTTAAGGAAAGATGGAAAGAGCGGATTTAAAAACACAGATGTAGGTGTGGTAGGCGGCGTTCAGGCGAACCTTGGAAGTGTAGGCGTATTCGGAAGATTTACACAGGGGTTATCAAACATCAATAATGTAAGCACAAAATATAAATGGAATTCGCAACGTGCAGAATTTGGAATAGCAATAAGAATAAAATAGATTGTTCTTCTCTTAAAAACATTTAATAGGAAAACGTTTCTTTACTATTAGGTTATCGCCGAAACAACTGGGAGATATAGTTTTGTAATCTCCCAAACTTGTTATCGCTATCAATAAAGCCTGTTGTTTATGCAACAATTTTACGCCTTTATCCTATACCCCTTCCATCCATACCACGCCACCACTATAAAGCAAAGCAATGGAACAATATAGGAATGTGCTGTACCTTTTTCAGACAGCAGCCCCATAATATAAGGCATTATTGCGCCGCCAACAATTGCCATGATCTGGAAAGATGATCCTTTTTTTGTATGATGCCCCAGGTCTTTCACCCCTAACGCGAAAATGGTGGGGAACATGATTGATTCAAAAAAGAAAACAGCCATTAAGGAATATACGGAAAGCCAATCACTGCCCCATACTACCACGGCGCAAAGCACAATGTTTACCAAGGCAAAAATCATTAATAAAATATTGGGAGCAACTTTTCTCATTAAAGCCGTACCTACAAAGCGGCCTGCTGTAAATAATGCCAGACTTATAGAAAGCAGGTATGCCGCTTTGGCATTATCAATTTCCTTTTTTGCCTCAGTACAATAATTTATAAAAAGTGCAGCTACGCCTACCTGTGCTGCCACGTAAAAAAACTGTGCAATAACACCATATACAAAATGACTGTGCTGAAAAAGCGGTTTGGTATCCTGCGCCTGATCAGACACCATTTCGCTTTCTTTGATTTCGGGTAAATAGGTTCTCCAAAACAGAAATGCTATAAACAATACTATGATAGCAATTATGATATATACCATCTTTACCGAATCCAGGTTACCGGGATCGTTTGCCGAATTCTCTCCAAAAAAAACATGCGCTGCAATAATCGGCCCGATAAACGATCCTACACCATTAAAACATTGCGACAAATTGAGCCTGAACTCGGATGTTTCCGGTTTGCCTAAAACTGTTACATAAGGATTGGCTGCAGTTTCCAAACAGGTTAATCCGGATGCAAGTATAAACAGTGCAATAAGAAAAAAATTAAAACTTGCCAGTTGTGCAGATGGATAAAACAAAAAAGCACCAAAGGCATATAATAATAGCCCAAGCAGTATACCTTTTTTATACCCAAACTTATTCATAAACAAACCTGCCGGCAATGCAATTAAAAAGTACGCGCCAAAATATGCCGCCTGCAAAAGTGTTGATCTTGACTTGGTAATATTCAACGCTTCCTGGAAGTGTTTGTTTAGTACATCCAATAATCCATACGCTAACCCCCACAATAAAAACAAACTGGTTACCAGTATTAAAGGGAAGGTATAATTGTTTGAATCTTTTGAACTTACAGTTGTAGCGGTTGAAGTGGGAGTTAATGCCATGCAATCATTATTAAGGATGAATAATATTTACAGTGATCGGTCGAGATGCGTATAACCGCCATCTACATAAATTATCTGCCCGGTTGTGTGGCTTGATTTGCTGCTTAATAAAAATATTGCCATGTCCGCAATTTCTTCAGCAGTTGTCATTCGTTTTTCAAAAGGAATTTTAGAAACAATCTGTTCTAATTTTTCTTTAGGATTAGGTAAACTGTTGATCCAGTTTTCATATAATGGTGTCCATACTTCAGCAGGCAATACAGTATTAACACGAATGGAGTATGGCAATAGTTCAACTGCCCATTCTCTCGTTAACGCGTTTATGGCGCCCTTTGAAGCCGCATACCCGGAAGTATTTCCCTGGCCGGTTGTTGCCACCTTGGAACCGATGTTTATTATATTCCCTTTGCTTTTCTTTAAATAAGGCAAAGCATAATGCGCAAGGTTATAATAGTGGCTTAAATTTTTATGTAGTGATTCAAAAAATTTTTCAGGCGAACCGTTTTCCAAACCAACACCATCATTTATACCGGCATTGTTTATTAATCCATCAATACGTCCATATTTTTCAACCGCAAAATCAATTACATCTTTGCATACCTGGGCAACCGATAACTCACCTGTTATATAACTTGCTTTGCCTTTCTCTTTTACAATTTCATCTACTATTTTAATATTATCTGCTTTTCCACGGCCTACTATCACAACTATACCGCCTTCTGCGGCAATACCTTTACTAATAGCAGCGCCTATACCTTTTGCGCCGCCTGTAACTATATATACTTTATTTGCAAGATTCAAATCCATATTTACGGTTTAAAATTTATTTTGATTAGAGATTATAAAATCGAGTAGCATTAGAACCAAATACTTTTTCCCGATCTTCTTCGCTGTAATTTTCCATATATTTTTCCAACAGGCTTTTCCATTGCACATACATGCCCGAAACGAGTATTACCGGCCAATCACTGCCAAACATTAGCCTGTCAAAACCAAATGCTTCAAACACCACATCTAAGTAAGGATAAAAATCTGCGGCACTCCATTCTTTCCATGCTGCTTCAGTAAACAAACCGCTTAATTTGCAAAACACATTCCGGTGTGTGGCAATTTCTTTAATATGCCTGCTCCACTCTGTTATTTCCTTATCGCGTATATCGGGCTTGGCGCAGTGATCTATTACGAGTTTTTGATCAGGAAATTTTGATACAAATTCAACAGCAGGCTTTAATTGATGATGGTATATCAGTATATCGTAGGTATACCCAAAGTTCCTGAGTTCAGCAACACCCTGCTGAAATTTTTTTCCGAGTAGAAAATCATTGGGCTCTCCCTGCACAATATGCCTGTAACCTTTAATGATGGGGTTTACAGCAAAATGTTGCAGTCTTTCAGCAACATCATCCGCCTGAAGATCTACCCAGCCAACAACACCCTTAATAATATCGTGCGTTTTAGCAAGCTCAACCAAAAATCTTGTCTCTACCTCAGATTGATCCGCCTGAACAGCCACGCAGCCATCTACCCCATTTCTTTTTAAAGTAGAAGCAATGGTTTCAGGAAGATAATCCTGCTGTAATATTTTCATATCATCCATCCAACCGTCACGCTTACGGTTGTATTTCCAAAAGTGAACATGAGCGTCTATAGTCATAAGTGGTAAGTAATAAGTTGTGATAAAATTACGTGTTTAGTTGCTTTTCAATTGCGCGTATTAGCCCAACAATAATCTTAGTTACTTCATTACAAGAATTGCGTGCTATATTTAAAAACCGCATAAAATCTTTTTTACTTCTTAAATCAAACCCTTCTGCAATATTATTTGATACGGAGATGGCGGCGGAACGTGTCTGGCTTCTGAAATCGAAATCTCTTATCATAGCAAACGTTCCATACACTTCCACAGCTAAATCCTGCGCCTTTTGCCAGGCAATTAAATCTTCAAATTTTACAATTGGTGTATTCATGGTTTTATAGTTAGCTTCTTTTCCGTCTTACCACTTATTACCTACCACTTATCACTTTATAAAAGGTAAAAACTGATCCGCCAAAAACTTATTCCCTGTATCATTCATATGTACGCCGTCAGAAGTCAAAATATCTTTTGCTTTATCTTCCGGATTATGCGTGTAGACATATGCCACGGTAGCTTTACGCAAATCAATCAATTCAACATTTTTATTTTTTGCAATACCTCTTATAATCTCTGAGTATTTATTCAAATCTCCATCTAACTCATTTACAAAATCTTTTTTCTCGCCGATAACTGTTGGTGTGCAAATAACCACTTTAGCGCCTGCAGCCTGCAGTTTATCAATAATTTTATTGTAGAATTTTTCAAACTTATCAGGGTCTGTGCCTGTACCAAAACTTCTTTTATGCCATACATCATTTATACCAACATAAATAAATACCAAATCAGGCTTTTTTGACAACACATCATCTTCAAGCCGAAGATAAAGATCATATACTTTGTTACCTCCAATTCCTGCACCAATCAATTCAAAATTTTTATCTCTGCCGTTGGCTGCGAGCATCTGTTGCAATACTGTAATATAGCCAGTTGGGCCAACGCCTGCCTGCGTAATAGAATCACCAAAAAAAACCACTTTCTTTTTTTGCTGAAATGAAAATGCAGATACAACAGCAAGTAGGATTACTAAAGAGAAAAATATAAATACCTGTTTCATATTGTTATTTTATGAATGAATTGCCACGAATGCACGCATATAAATTTGCGCGTTCGTGGCAATAAATATTTATTTCAATTCAAAGATTTGCTCCATCAACACCCACTTTTCGCCGGGCTTTGCCCAGGGCAGTGCCTGCTGAAATTTCCACATAAAATTTTCCCATTCCTGCACGCGGGGGTTACCGGTATCCGAATCTCCTTTTTCATCAAAAGAGAAGTCATCACCTGTTTCCATAATCATAAACATACGATTTCCTGTAAGATAAATATCCATTACAGTAATGCCGTCATCTTTAATTTGCTGTGCTATCTCCGGCCAAATATTGGTATGTATTTTTTTATACTCAGCAATAAGTTCAGGATCATCTTTAAGATCGCATGCAAGACAAAATCGTTTCATGTATTTGATTGTATTTGCAATGAGCATTAACTGGCAGACCAGCTGACAAGTTTCTGTTTGGCTTCGCCTAACCCGTCAATACCAAGTTTAACCACATCCCCGACCTTTAAATATACAGGCGAAGGTTTTTGACCTAAGCCCACACCTGCCGGCGTGCCTGTAGTAATAATATCGCCCGGCAGCAGCGTCATAAACTGGCTGAGGTAAGCAATAATAAATGGTATTTTAAAAATGAGGTTTTTGCTGTTGCCATCCTGGTAAGTTTTGCCATTAACGGTAAGCCATAACCGAAGATTATTCACGTCTTTAATTTCATCACGCGTTGCCAGCCAGGGGCCAATTGGCGCAAATGTATCGCAGCTTTTGCCTTTTACCCACTGACCGCTTCTTTCCAGTTGAAAAGCTCTTTCGCTGTAATCGTTGTGCAGCATATAGCCGGCGATATGATTGTTCGCCTCTTTTTCTTCAATATAAGATGCTTTTTTACCAATTACTACAGCAAGCTCAACCTCCCAATCTGTTTTTGTGCTGTTTTTTGGTATGATGATATCATCGTTTGGGCCGGTAATGGCAGTAGTAGATTTAAAAAATATAATAGGTTCAACCGGCAATTGCATATTGCTTTCTGCGGCGTGATCGGAGTAATTAAGTCCTATACATATAAGCTTTGACGGGCGTACAACCGGAGGGCCGAGGCGCACCGAATGATCAATAACCGGCGCATTATCCCGGTTGAATTTTAACCATTCAGCCAGTCTTTCTATACCATCTCTTGCAAAAAAATCTTCTGTATAGTCTTCTCCAAATAATGCTACATCAATACGTTGTCCATTCTCCAGTTGAATACCAGGTCGTTCGTTGCCCGGGTTGCCAAAGCGAATCAGTTTCATAAAGCTCTTCTTTTTTTTGAGTGGACTAAACTACTTCCATTTTTGGTGCAGGCCAAACCTAATTTGCGAATACGTTTGCGTTACATTAACCATATGATAAAGGTTTGCCGGGAGTAGACAACTAATATCTGTTAGCTTTTTATATTAACTTTATTCACCATTATGAACGGTGCATTGCCAGCAAAAATTCGCATTGTTACAGCCGCCAGTTTATTTGACGGCCACGATGCTGCTATTAATATTATGCGGCGCATTTTGCAAAATAAGGGCGCGGAAGTAATTCATTTAGGGCACAACCGTTCTGCACATGAAATTGTGGAATGCGCTATTGAAGAAGATGCAACAGCTATCGCCATCACCAGTTACCAGGGCGGGCATACAGAGTTTTTCAAATACATTAAAGATTTGCTGAACGAAAACGGGGCAGGTCATATCAGAATTTTTGGCGGCGGCGGCGGCACTATATTACCCAAAGAGAT
>JADLCD010000132.1 GCA_020847395.1 Chitinophagaceae bacterium | reverse complement strand
GAACGGATTGCAGGTCAGATAAAAGTTTTTCATTTTCAAAAAATGCTTTATCAGGAATTGTGTTTGTACCGGCATTTGTTTCAAGCACAACTTTTGATTTATAAATTAAACCGGTATTAATGCAAATCAATTCAAGTATTACACCTACCTGTAAAAAAATACTGGCATTCAACGTTGTGCTTATCCATTCCGGCTTTAGTAAGCGAGAGAAGAGAGAAAGCAAAGCGCCTGTACCCATCAGTATACTTCCAACCATTAAAAAGCCTACGAGGCTTTTATTGATTTTATACACCCTGAGCAATAAATCAATAAAAAAAATAAAGGCTAATATGGATGCCAGCAGATGGATGGCTTCCTGCAGGCGATGATTATCTGATACCAGGTACCAGCCTAGATTAATAACAGTATATGCAAGCATTATTTTTATTGCAATGCCTGCCTTTTTATCCATGCCGGGTACTAATTTGGGACTGTCAACAAACAGCCGCCCGAATTCTATATAAAAGCAAATAGCTAAAAATACCAGGTCTCTGTCTATAATTTTTTGATGGAAATGAAATTCTCCAATTTGTACTTCATTGTTTACAACAAGATATTTTAAAAAGAAATAAATGCCGATGAGAATACAATACGCTGCATAAAATATGTATTCTCTTCTACGAAAAAAATACCATTGTACCAGCGAGTAGAGTACCTGGAAAACCAATATGCCTAATATCAATGGTTGTGGAAGCATTGAATACGGAGTGATATACTTTGTGGAAGCATATTACGAAAAAAAATGGTATTTAGAGCGGATTTGACTAATAATGCCTTGCCGTTGACCAAAAATATTATTTTTTATCTTCCATGTATAGCTTAAAGCTTTTCAAACTATTTTCCAGGTAGGTTTCTTTCAGGCTTTCAGAAAACAGTCCGTAAAATTTTTCCCAGGGATACCATTTTAAATTTTCCATAATCCACCAGTCAACTTTTGTTAGGCTGGTATCATCGGTATTCTCCACAACATTAAAACCACTTTGAAAAGCCTGCCGGTCATTTGTTGTAATAACAGCTATGATACTATCTGCGGAAACGCGTTGCAGTGTTATTGCATTTATTTTATTGTCTGGCGCCTTCCAGCTTACCCTGTTATCGCCTTCAAAATAATATTTCATGGTTTTATCCTGTAGCAGAGGATTCCAGCTTTGCCAACTCTGAATTTTTGCCAGCGAATTGGCGACACTATCCTTATGAACGGATAAAAGTATTGATTTTGATACACGCACATGCGATGGCAAAAACAATGATATGATGAATATAATTAAACTTATACCTATAAAGCCAATCAGTATTTGTTTTATTAACCGCATATTTCTAAATGGTAAAAAATAATTGATATTGATTTTGTAAAAAATTATTCCCTATTCCCATTTAAATAATTTAACGGCTAAGGTATAGCCGATAATCGCCCATATAGCCAGTACAGCCAACTGTTTTCCGCAATCAGAAAGATGTACACCTTCAAAAGCTATATTGCGCATAGCATCATTAAGATGTGTGAGCGGAAGTATTTTACAAACCGGTTGCAGCCAGGTAGGAAAATTATCTATCGGGAAAAAAGTACCTGACAGCAGGAACTGTGGTAGCGTTAGTATATTGGCCAATGGCGGAATAGAACTTTCATTTTTTGCAAGCCCGCTTACTAAAAATCCAAACGACATAAATACCATCAACCCAATAAAACTTAGTATCAATAATTCAACAAAAGTGAGCCAGCCATACACCAGTGTAAAATGAAAAAAGTAATGCCCTATTAATAATATTACAATTGCAGTGGTTAATTGAAATATCACGCGGCTTAAACCTTCTCCCAATACAATATATGTTCTGCTGATGGGAGTGGCAAAAAAGCGTTTTAAAACCAGGGTTTGCCTCAAATTAAAAAACAAAAAAGCCACACCAAAAACACCGGCGCTTAATAATGAAAAACCCAATTGACCGGGTAATACAAAATCTATGGTACGATAGGTTCGTCCCGGAATTTTTTCTATATCATTATTAATAGCGGCAACAGTGGGGCGGTCAGGAAATTGCTGTTTATCCAGGTTGGTTATAACAGCGCCTAATATAGATTTCAGCACCTGTATATTTTGCGGATTAACCGCTTCGGAACTTGTAAGGTTTACGATATATGCAGGTGAAGCTGTTTTATTATTTTTTTGAATAGATATGGTTGCCGTTAATCTTCCCTTTTCAAGGTCTTCCTTAGTTTCTTCGGCGCTTTTCTTTACAACCTTAATACCCGGAATATTATTTATAACCCGGTACAACTGGCTTGTAGTATCAGAATCAGGGGTAAATGCTGCACGCAACGAAACGCCTCCTGAGCCGCCAAGAAAACCAAATACCAGGATAAATATCAGCGGAAATGCAAAACTAAAAACAACTGATGAAGGACTTCTGAAAATTGCGGTAAGCGCTGCCTTTGTTATGGCAAGCATGGCTTTAAACTGGCTATAGGATTTCGACATGCAATTTTTTTTCCGGCGGTGAAGGTAGTTGTTTTACAAAAACAAACAAGTTATTCCACTGTTATATCGTAAGGCAATCTTGTTTGTATTTTTCCCGTCATATTTTTTACACGTTTTATCTGCTGGTACAGTAAAAATTCTTCCTCACCCAGTTCTTCTTTAATGGCTTTTGTTTTGATGGCTTTGCTGTAATTGTTTTTGAGCATGTCCAGGAAAGATTTTGGTTCAGGATATTCTCTCAGGCTATACTCTTTAAGTTTAGCCATTCTTGCGGCGCAATCCACAGCATCCTGCAATCCACCTATCTTATCTACCAGCCCTAATGTTTTAGCCCAGTTGCCTGTCCACACTCTTCCCTGTGCAATACTGTCAATAAGCGACATATCTTTTTTTCTGCCTTCGGCAACACGATTTTTAAAATCAGCATATATGGTATCTACCTCGCGCTGAACAATAAGTTTTTCCGCAGGCGTTAACGGGCGGGTGATTGTACCCACATCAGCATTATCAGCGGTTTTAACCTGGTCGAAAGTAACGCCGAGTTTATTTTTGAAAAAATTCTGCATGTTAGGAATTATTCCAAACACGCCTATAGAACCGGTAAGCGTATTGGGTTGTGCAAAAATGCTGTCTGCCCCACAGGAAATATAATAACCACCCGAAGCTGCAAGGTCGCCCATAGAAACCACAAAAGGTTTTCCTGCCTCACGTGCAAGCTGGGTTTCGCGCCATATAATTTCACTTGCCAGCGCGCTGCCGCCGGGAGAGTTTACGCGAAGTACTATCGCCTTAATATTTTTATCGTTGCGTGCACGCGCTAAAATCACCCTGAAATCATCAGAACCAACCTGCCCGTCTTCTCCTTTACCATACACAATATCACCTTCCGCATAAATAACTGCTATCCGATCGCTGCTGTATTTTTTTAAGTTGACAGCTTCTGCATAACTGCCGATGGTAATAAAATTAATTTCGTTTACCTGTGGCGCACCGCTCTTTTGCATGAGCTCTTTTTTTACTTCATCATCATATTTTACCGCGTCAATCAGTTTGTATTTTACCGCGTCTGTAGCCGACTTTATAGCATATGTATTTGCATACTGATGCAGCGTTGCCGTATCTATTTGCCTGGTTTCGGCAGTTGTAATTAACAGTCTTTTATACAAATCTCCCAGCCATACTGTAGTTTGCAAACGGTTGGCTTCTGTCATTTTTTCTTCGCGCAGCGGTTCTGTAGCGCTCTTAAATTTTCCGTCGTAAAAAATCTGCGGCTCAATTTCCAGTTTGTTTAATGCATTTTTAAGAAAGAAAAGTTGTGAAGCAAAACCTTTCCAGTCTACCGAGCCTTTTGGATTGCAATAAATTTTATCTGCCGCATTGGCTACGTAATATGCTTTTTGCGAAATAACATCGCCATAGGCAATGATGAATTTTTTGCTTTGCTTAAAATCCATCAGCGCGTTTCTTATTTCTTCGCTTGCGGCATAGCCATTAGCATTATTATTACATTTTACATAAATGCCTTTTATAGCTGAATCGCCCTTTGCGTGGTTAATCAATCTTACAAGGTCATACAATGGCACCGGCGTCATATCTGCATCTCCACTCAAAGCTGAGAATGTATTATCTTTTTTCCTGTCGCTGAAACTGCGCGAAAGATCAAGTACCAATACTGATTTTTCCGTTACTGATTTTTTCTGCGAACTTGCCAGGCTGCTTACTATAATAAAAAATATGAAAAATATTACCCCGGTAAAAATAATTAGCGCCAGCAGCGCTGCCGTAAAAAATTTTAAGAAACTCCTCACTTATGTAAAATTTAATGTGGTAAAAATAAAGATATTTGTTGCTTGAAATTACATTCAATTCATGAATACGGCATATTTACTGACAGGCGGTAATATTGGCAACAGGAAACAAAACCTGGGAGATGCTGCGGACGCGTTGGCAGGAGAGGCTGGAAATATAACCGCATTATCAGGTATATACGAAACGGCAGCCTGGGGTAAAACAAACCAGCCTTCCTTTCTTAACCAATGCGTTGGTATTGAAACTACACTTGCACCAATGGATTTGCTGCATATAATTATGGGTATAGAAAAAAAAATGGGCAGGCACCGGGAGCAAAAATACGGACCCAGAATAATTGATATTGATATATTGTTATATAACCACGATATTGTAGATGAACCCTTTTTGCAAATTCCTCACCCACAGTTGGTAAACAGGCGTTTTGCCCTGGAGCCGCTGGCTGAAATAGCCTCAGCTTTTATCCATCCTGTTTTAAATAAAACAATCAGTGAATTATTGATTGAATGTAAAGATGCGCTTCCCGTAAAGAAGCTGGAAAATTGGTGACAAACTGTTTTAATAATTGTGCAGGGGTTTGTTTAAGTTTGGCTTTCTTTATGAATTATCATTTCATTACTATTGAGGGGAATATAGGAGCAGGCAAAACCACATTAGCGCATTTACTCAGCAAACATTTTAATGCACGCCTGATTTTAGAACAATTTGCAGATAATCCTTTCCTGGCTAAATTTTACGAAAATCCCAGGCAGAATGCTTTTCCGCTGGAGCTGTTTTTTATGGCGGAGCGATATAAGCAGCTTAAAGATTTGATTCATACGCAGGATTTGTTTCAAAGCATTACCATATCAGATTACCTGTTTACCAAATGCCTGCTTTTTGCAAAGGTGAATTTGCCTGCTGAAGAATTTTTATTGTACCAGCGTTTGTTTGATATTATTCACCAACAGCTTATTCAGCCGGATATTTTAATTTACCTGCATGCGCCTGTAAGCACATTGCAGCATAATATACGCAAACGCGGACGCATATACGAACAGCAGATACCCGATGATTATTTGTTCAATATACAGCAAACCTATACGCACTATATAAAACAGCATAATATTAAAACGCTTTTTGTAGATGCATCCAAAGCAGATTTTTTGGGCAATGAAAATCATGTGAAAATAATTGCAGAAGCTTTGGATAAAGAGTATGAAAACGGGCAGCATTTTATTTCGCTGCCCTGAAACTTTAATGAATGAACCAGGGAGATATTATTAAAAAACAGCACAATCCATTTGAGTCAGTACAGGTACCGGAATTCAGATATTTGATTACAGGCAGGTTTTTGTTTATTCTTTCGCTGCGCATGATGAGCACACTAACAGGTTGGTGGATTTATAAACTCACCAGCGCTCCGTTTGCTATAGGCCTGATTGGTTTATCAGAAGTTATTCCTGCATTAACGTTAGCTCTTTATGCCGGACATTATATTGATATGAGCGAGAAAAGAAAACTACTCATGACCGGTGTTTTTGCCTATGGCTGCGCCTGCTGCCTGTTATGGTTTTTATCATCTGATTTTACAAAAGCTCATCTTACCAATCACTGGATAGCCGTATGCATTTACGCTGTTATTTTTTGTACGGGTATTGTAAGAGCTTTTGCAGGTCCAACTTTTAATGTAATACTTTCTCTTATTGTTCCGAGGCATTCGCTGCAAAACGCCACTACCTGGAACCAGGGCGCATGGCTTACTGCTTCAGTTACAGGGCATGCATTAGGAGGATTTTGCATTGCGCTGGTTGGCATACATGGAACGCTTGCATTTATCTGCGGTGGAATATTTACGGCATTTATTGTATTAACCAGGCTTAAACGCAAACCGCCAATAGTGGCTAACAGCGAAAAGAAAACCTGGGAAAGTGTGAAAGAAGGTTTGCGCTTTGTGTTTAAAACCAAAGATTTGCTTGGCGCTATATCGCTTGATATGTTTGCCGTATTTTTTGGCGGTGCTGTGGCAATGGTGCCGGTATATGCCAGTGATATTTTAAAAGTTGGCCCGGAAGGCTTTGGATTTCTTAACGGCGCATCAGATGTGGGCGCTATTTGCAGTGTACTGCTGCTTACTATTTTCCCGATGCAGAAAGCGCAGGGGAGGAGGTTGATTATTGCAGTAGCAGGTTTTGGTATTTGTATAATTGTTTTCGCGTTATCCAAATGGTACCTGCTTTCTTTCTTAGCGCTTATGATCAGTGGTATATTAGATGGCATAAGTGTTGTGATACGCGGCACGATTATGCAATTAAAAACGCCTGATGAAATGAAGGGCAGGATAATGAGTGTGAACTCAATGTTTGTAAACTCAAGCAATGAACTTGGTCAGTTTGAAAGTGGTTTAACTGCCAGGTTAATGGGCGTTGCTCCTTCTGTGGTATTTGGCGGATGTATGACGCTGATAGTTGCCCTTGTTACCTGGTTTAAAGCGCCGCAGTTGAGAAAACTGGAGTATTGAGTAATACCCTTATGCTGGCTTTAATTGGTTATATCTTTGTTGTTTTTTCCTTTCATTGCATAATAAATTGGTATTCCAATCAACGTAATAATCAAACCGGGCCAGGTATAATTAGGTTTGAATTTTATAAGTAGTATACAAAATGCAAGCCCCATAATGATATACAAAATGGGCAACACAGGATAACCAAACGCCTTGTATGGACGCTCCATATTTGGTCGTGTTTTTCTTAAACGGAATATACCGATGATGGTAAGCATATAAAAAGCTACCACTACAAAGGAGATCATATCCAATAGATCACCATATTTTCCACTCAGGCTCCAGGCTGCTGCAAAAGCGCATTGTATCCATAATGCGAAGCCGGGTACTGAAGCATTATTGAGTGTGCCGGCTTTTTTAAAAAATAAGCCATCGTTTGCCATTGTATAATATACCCTCGCCCCCGCCATAATAAGCCCGTTATTACAACCAAAAGTTGAAACCATAATCATAACAGCAATAATAGCAGTACCTGCATTTCCAAAAATTAAATGCGAGGCTGCAACAGCAACCCGGTCTTTATCAGCCGCTGTAATTTCCTGTAATGATAATACGGCCGTATACATAACATTGGTAAGTACATAAATGATGGTAACGATGAGCGTTCCTAAAAATAAACTTAAACCAATATTTCGTTTGGGATTTTTAATTTCACCGGCAATAGCGGCAACATTATTCCACGAATCACTGCTGAAAATAGAGCCAACCATTGCAGCGGCTATAGCGCCAAATGCAGCAATGGTGGTATATTGCTCAATTGAACCATCAGGTGATAATTTATGTAAATCCCAGGCGTTTGACCAGTTGGCATTCCATACCTCCGGTTTAAAAGCAATCAATCCAAAAATGATTAATGCAAAAAGACTGGCTATTTTGGTAAGCGTAAAAGTAGTTTGCAAAATCTTTCCATTCTTTACACCTTTTGTATTAATAAAAGTGAGTAATACTATTACTGCAATAGATAAAAGCTGTGCCGGAGAAATTTTTAAAAACCCAAGATTAACAGCAACAAGATCCTCGCTGAAAGCCGGAATAAGATATGCAGTGAATTTTGCAAAAGCAACGCCAACAGCCGCAATAGTAGCTGTTTGTATTACAGAAAAAAAGCTCCAGCCAAATAAAAAGGCAGGTAATGATCCCCAGGCTTCTTTTAAATAAATATATTGGCCACCGGCCTTGGGAAACATACCACTTAGTTCTCCATAGCTCAATGCTGCGGTAATTGTCATAAACCCGGTAATAACCCATACCAGTATTAACCAACCTGCACTGCCGGTATTTCTTGTGATATCAGCACTAACAATAAAAATTCCGGAACCAATCATACCGCCAGATACAACCATTGTTGCATCAAGCAAACCGAGGGTAGGTTTAAAAGAATGTTTTTCGCCTGACATTGTACGAAGCTATTTTTAAATAAAAAAAGCGGGAATCGCTTCCTGCTCAAAATAGGATATCTTTTTCAGAATGTAAAAATTATTGATCCCACCAAATCCTGTGGGTGGGCAACACTCTTTTCTTCTGTAATGAGTTACTCCTGGTTGGGCAGATTATCAAACTCCCGTATATATTCTCTTGGAGATTTTTTTGTTATTGCCCTGAATACCCGATTAAAATTAGCGATACTGTTAAAGCCGCAGTGGTAAGCAATGGTTGAAATACTATCGTAAGATCCTTCCGATAATTTTTTGCAGGCTTCATTAATTCTTACTTCATTTAAAAATGAAACAAAAGTAAGCCGTGTATGTTTTTTGAAATAACGGCAGAAGGCCTGGGGAGTCATATTAGCATGTTTAGAGATTGCTTCTAAAGTAATCTCCTCATCAAAATGCTTCATAATATAGTCATATATATTTCCAATACGTATACCTTCCTGTTCATTTACCTGGGAGAGGCGGGTGCCTGATACAAGCGGCTGCAAATTTTGTATGGATTGTATATAATTAAGTAAGCCAATAAAATTTGTAAACTGATTTACTCCTTTACTGTTTTGAATTTTAAGCATCCAGCTTGAAGCCTCACCAACGGCATCTTCCGGCAACTTAAAACCGCTTTGCGCCCGCTCTGCAAAGTTTTTTATTTTTTTGAATTCATGTAAAGAAAATAAAGCCGACAACTGTTCGAAAGGACTAAAGTATATAGAGAGTGTTTGTACCGTTTTCCTGCTTTTAGGAGCAGGGTATGCGGAAGCGCTTTTAAAAACGTGTGGCTGATTGCCTCCTATCCAGTAAATATCATTGGTCCAAAAAGTATGCATATTGTTTTCAACAATCAATGTGCCCTCTCCTTTTTGCACCCAGGTAAGTTGAACTTCTGTATGCCTGTGCAGGTGAGGATAAAAATGCGGTAACACATCTTTCTGGATAATAAAACTTTTATCGTGCGCAACTGGTATGGTAAACTGAAGTACTTTCATAGCTCGTGTAAGTATAAGCAATTTTTGAGTATGACATAGTGCACGAATAAAAAATATAAAACAAGAATAAAATGGATGTTATGATATTCACGAAATATATCCATTCGTGTTAAATGAGTACCATCCGCATATGCTGCATTCTATTTGTGGGTTTTTTCCCCTTCCGTTAAAGGAATAATGCAATAATAAACACAGGTTGTAAAAAAATTTCTTACAAAAGGGATGGTGCTGATAATACCAGCTTGCTTAATAGGCTTCCAGCCAAACTTCCACTCATATATAGGGTTAAGCAGGTAATGCCTTTTATTCAGCATTGAGTATCCTTCGTTCCTGCAAATTTTTTCAAATCGTTCAATACTTATGCCTGTATCGCGTATTTCCATCATCTCTTCCACATTTTCTTTTTTTGACTTTAGTATGCCTTTATACATAAACCGCGGTAATAAATGTATATAGGGCAACCTGGAAACAAATGATTTGCAAATTTGCTGATGCCCGCCAAACGGCATATACCAGGGTGGAAATCCAAAGAAAATTGTTCCTGTGGGTTTGAGAAAACTTTTCATCCAGCCAATAAGTTTGGGCTGGTTATGTATATGCTCAATAACGTCTTTTAAAATTATTATATCAAAGGCTCCATTAAAATCTTTATCTACATCAGATTCGTAAATATCTTTTGCTACCAGCACAAATTTTCCTGAGGCAATATCTTCCGGTAAATATTCTTTTGCCATTTCTACCCGGGCAATATCCAGTTCAACGCCAATGCCTGTGCACCCTTTTTTAATAAATGCTTTTAGCACTCCTCCTTCACCGCAACCTATTTCAAGTACCCGCATGCCGGGGCTTACAGGAAATTTTTCTTCAATAAAAGGAATTACATATTTTTCCGCATTTTCAATCTGGATCTCAAAATATCTTCTTCGGTCTGTGTGAAATTCAAACAAGCTGAAAGGTTTAATTAAAGCTATACTGCAATTTTGCAGCAGGTTTGCAAATTACGTACTCGTAAACAAAATAGAAAATCTGGAATAATACGCTCGTTTTAAGAGTTGTTTGCAACGGTTAAAACAATATAAAAATTATTGGTTGCTGCCGGCTATACGTTTTAAATTTGTGCTGTTTTTGTATTATACCCATCTAATAGATGCGTTACAAACCGTAAAATGCCTGTGAAAATGGGAGATTTACGGGTTTTGAGCAGATATTTCAGAGGTTCTCCACAAGTGTGCATAAATGGTTATAACTGTATAAAACTATTCCCTTACTTTGTATTTTAATAAAATCTAAACAAATTTCCTAACTATTAAATTCAGCACACATGCCTGCCAAACCAAAAAAAGCAGCAAAAAAGGCTCCAGCTAAAAAAGCAGCACCTAAAAAAGCAGCAAAAAAGGCAGCTCCTAAAAAAGCAGCACCTAAAAAAGCAGCAAAAAAGGCAGCTCCTAAAAAGAAATCAGCACGTAAACCTAATGCAGCCTTTATGGCTCCCCTCACACCAAGTGCAACACTTGGAGAAGTAATCGGCGCTAAGCCGGTTGCACGTACTGAAGCGATTAAAAAAATATGGGATTATATTAAGAAGAACAAATTACAGGATTCTACCAACAAAAGAAATATTAATGCTGACGCTAAATTGAAAGCATTATTTGATGGTAAATCTCAGGTGTCAATGTTTGATCTTGCAAAAATCATCAACAAACATTTGAAATAAGCCCATTTACATTAGCACATTAACTCCGGTAAAAATACCGGAGTTTTTTTTGCTTTAAATTTTACATAAAATAGATTGAGAATATGATAAGCTTTTATCGTTCTGTTCTTTCCTCCATATTAAGGTTATCATCAAAAGGGCTTTTAGTAAAAGGATATATCATCTGGTTTAAATATCCTTTGGGGTAATGGGCTTCATGCAATCCTGTTCCTGCCGGCCATTCATTTCCCGGCAGGTAATATGTACCGAATATTTTATCTATAAAAGGAAATATAGTAGCGAAATTTTTGCCATAATATTCAGGGTCTTCGCAATGATGCCAGTGATGGTATTGCGGTGTGGCAATAATATATTTAAGGAAACCGAAATTAATTCTTGTATTGGCATGAATGAGCACTGCGTGTATTGCCATAAACACGATGTATGTATTGAAGGTTATTTCTGAAAAGCCAAAAACATACAACGGAATAAACGCCATTGATCTCGTTACAAAAATATCTACAAAATGCGTGCGGCTTCCGGCCAGCCAATCCATATTTTGTGTGGAGTGATGTATAGAATGAAACCGCCATAAATAATGATGACTATGAAAAATGCGATGTGCCCAGTATTGAAAAAGATCGGTAATGAAAAATGCGAAGATTAACTCAATAATAAAGGGCAGGCTTTGTACCCATTTATGAACTCCGTCTAATCCTATCCATCCAAAAAATAATTTAGCCGGTTGCTGGGTAATTACACCAAAAAACTGGATGAATAAATGACTTACTACAAAATACATAAGGTCAGTCCTCCACTCCTCATGAAATTTAGGTTGTTGTTTGTTTTTGGGAAATACCAATTCTATAGGAACAAATATTGCAGCCATTAACAGCAAATCAAGTAATAACCAATCTAACCCCAAATGCCAGCTTGTTTTTTCTACCGCCCTGCCTTGTACCGAAAAACCTCCGATTACAATGGCGAGGGTACAAATTACTAACCCAATTAATGCCCATTTCTTCCTTTTGCTCAATATAAAACTCAGTAATGCAAAAAAGAAAGCAGCAATAATAGTAGCTGTCAGCAAAGTTTTCATTGAGCCTGCCGTGTACACTTCCCTGAACGCCGGCGATGTAAGCAACTCCGGAAAACGGAAACACAATATTGCCAGTAAGGAAAGCAACCCGAGAAATATGGATATATAGCCGCTTATAATGCCTTCACCTATTACCAGGCGTTTGTTTTTCATGAAAAAAGGATTTATGGCTTAAACGAATTTTAAGCGGGTTGTAGTATACGGGGTTTGCCTGCGGCGTGTGCGGTGGAGCGGCATTCGAAACGAATTTCTGATACTATAAACAGTTTATTAACCACAAACGATAAACCACAAACGATAAACTACAATCCCACAATTTCAAATTTCAAATCATTAATCTGCCACTTCCAATATACTATATGCTTCAATCTTTGGTACTTTAAGCAATGCGCTATGGTTATTGTACGTAAATGGAATTTTTTTATTTCCGGGCTGCAATCTTATTTCTTTCGGTTGTTTTATTTGCAGCTTAACTGCAATATTTTCTAAGGGAGTTAATTTTTCATACGCCAATACATTTGGGTTATTATGCTCACCTCCTGCATTAATCAGGTGAATATATAGCTTGTTATTCTTTCTTCGGATTACCTGGTGAACAGGTTCCGGCCCTGGTAAGGTGCTTATAAAAGATGGTACAAGTTCTGCAATTACTTTTTGCATAAGGTTTTTTAAAAGCCCGTTTTGATTGCGGTTATAAAAATCGCCCATATCAATATAAATACCGGCAGCTTTGCCTTTGCCAGATTCGGTTATACTTGCCAGGAAGTTGTGGGTGCTGAAGCGCCAGTCATCTGCAGTGATTTGTGTTCCAAAAGTTTTTAATGCTTTGATTTGTTTTGCCTGCATATAATTAGTACCCATTAAGATAATTTCGCCATCAAGCCCGGCAAACAGTCCGTCTTTTTTTACAGGCTGCTCAAATTGCACGCCCAGCATAGCAGCAAAATCTACAGTAGCGGAGGCACCTGTTATCAATAATTTCCCTCCGTTCTGCACATATTGTTGCAATTGCTGCCTGGTAGCAGGATCAATATGTTCCCATTCAGGAATAATCAACAAAGGATATTTTTGTATGCTGCCGGGTAATTGATGATCCATCAAAATATCAACAGGGTAGTGGCAGTCGAGCAAAAGATTTAAAATGCCTTTTATCGCCTCCTGCCCGTGTGAATTATATAAGCCGCTGTTGGGGATTCTCTTCCAGGCATAAGTTGAAAATAATAATCCAATCTGCGGAACGGTTTCCGACTGAAATGTATATTCCTTTCTCTCTTTAGTGAACTTAATAATTTCAGCCATCTTGCGGAAATGGTATGGCTCTGGTGTACCATCCCTGTTTTGCTGCCAGTAAGTTTGAAATCCTCCTCCCATAGCCAATACTTCGGCAGCTTCCTGTTGTAATTGAACAACCGGTTTTGTTGCCTTGGAATTATTCTTCCATGCAAATGACCACGACATTAAATCCCAGGGTTTTCCCTGTAGTGCAAGGCACCTGCTTTCAAATGCGGAACTATATAAACTATTAGCGCCTGCAACATCGCCCGATAAATAATCTACCGGAACATCAACCGGCTCCGGCATCATTGACGAAAACGACCAGTTGCTTGTAACCCTGAATGCCGGCGCAGCCTCATGCGCGGCGTTCGCGTATTTGCTTATATAATCCCTGAAAGCTTTCCTGTGAAATTCCATCCATTCAAAATAATGCGGCTCATCTGGTTTTGTTGGAATAACAGTAATGCCGGTTTGCTGTATAAATTTTTCTTTGGCGGCAGGGGAGTAATCAGGAGCTAAAACCCAGCAATCGCCATCTACCCAAATACCATCCAGTTTATAATTTGTTGCTAATTCTTTTATTTGAGGTATCAGTAACGAGTCCGCATAACCGCCGAAAAGCGATGTGGCATTTTTATCCTGCTTTCCATCTGCATTGTATCTCGCCCAGTTTGGATGATGGTTGATGGCTGCATTATCCCACACGCCGGAATAATGTACAAACAAAGGAATTTTATATTTGTTTGTTACATCTCTCCATATCTTAAGAATATCTTTATCAAAAGCTGGCGCAGGGTTACCAACTTTTGTAGGATAACTCGAAATCCCCGGGTGTCCTTTGCAATCAACCTGTATAAAATCTGGTTTGATGATAGAAAGCATCGAATCTATCATTTCATACGTAAATGTTTTTCCAATAGCGGAATCACCTGGTGCTGCGTGAAAATCAAGATGCAGGCCTGCAAATCTTTCTTCCGGTTGGTTGTTTTTTTGTTGGGCTGAGGCAAATAGAGCAGCAAAGTAAAAAGCCAGTAGAAATACAAATGATATTCGCATTTTACAATAATGTTTTTTATACTATAAAAGATAGAGGTTTGGGTTATTTTAAAATACTGATTGAAATACACTTTGTATTGAAATATCTATAAAAAGCTACAACCTCCGGGAGGAGGTTGTACTTGAAGTTGATTGACACTAACCCACCATTGTATGATGCATGACTTCCGAAAGAAAGTGCACATTGGGTTCAAATGATGCGGTAAAACTAAAACATTGTTTACATTCCTGCAATACCACAAACAGGTTATTTATCTTAATTTTCAATAAATTAAGAGGGATACTTAAAAATTATGGCACTTTTTATTTTTATTTTATGAAGAGGTTAAACAAAATGTTTTTTATAAAAAGAAGAATTTGTTATGATATTGAGTAAAAAATTGTGACAGGAGAAATGTAAGAGGCAGCAATATTTGCATTTATTATTACACTATTTTATTACTACTTCCCTTATAAGATTTTCGCCAAGCGCTTCATTTACCCGCTGAATAATTTTATCTTTTTGATACAATAATTCATTTTTTAAGGGAGCTACAGTTGTTGAAATAAAAAGAGTATGCTGTATAATTTCAATTTTTTCTGTGTATTTGGCAATGGTTTTACCCATAATCTGTTCCCATACTTCCGTTATCTGGAAGCCTTGAATACTGCCTTTCAGCCTGCTTTTCTGCAGAAATATTTTAAGCGCCTGCCCAATTGAATATTCACCCATATAATACAAAATAACTGGTTTATGAATGTCGCATCAAAATTATTACCCGCAAAATTTATAAACTGAAAAGCTGGTATTGTACACCAAGTCTTTTCAGCGCTTCATCCAACCTGTTGCAATGAGTATCCGTAATAAAAATCTGCCCCTGGTTTCTAATGCATACCCTCGATAGTAAATTATGCATCCTGTCTTCATCAAGTTTTTCAAAAATGTCATCCAGCAGCATTAGCGGCGGAAAGCCCTTATGCTGTAAAAGTGTTTCATATTCGGCAAGCTTCAAAGCAAAAAGCAGGCTCTTCCGCTGTCCCTGTGAGGCAAGAACCTTAAAAGGTCCTTCGTCCATTTTAAATTCAAGGTCATCCCTGTGAACACCTTTTGTTGTGCGTTGAAGAAGGGAGTCTTTTGATCTGGTTTGTTTTAATAAACTATCAAAACTATCTGATTGTAAATTGCTTATATAATTTATTGATAATTTTTCATTAGATTTTGCTATTTCATTATACAGGTTAATAATCAGGGGTATAAAATCCTTACAGAACTCCTGTCTTTTTTTAAAAATAAGGTTGCCCTTTTGAATTAACTGCGTTGAAATTACCTGGAAAAGTGTTTCATCCATTTTCCCCTGTTCGGCAGCCTGCTTTAAAAGGCTATTTCTTTGTTGAAGTAACTTGTTGTAATCTATTAAATTATGTAGATAACCTAAATCTAATTGTGAGATAGTATAATCGATAAATTTCCTGCGTTCATCACTTGCTTCAGTAATAATGGCAACATCATCGGGTGCTATCATTACACATGGAAACCTGCCGATGTGCGCGGCAAACCTGGTGTACATTTCTCCATCAACAGAAAATTCCTTTTTGCCATTTTCCCTCAGCACGCAAACCACTTTATAAAGCATTTCGAGCGCTTTAAAATTGCCTTCAATGCGAAAGCCGGATTTACCGTGAGCAGTATTTTGTGCATCAGGTTTATTGAAATAACTTTTGGTAAAGCACAAATAATATATGGCATCCAGGAGGTTGGTTTTACCGCTCCCGTTTTTTCCGCAAAAACCTATAATATTTTTATTGAAGGAAAAAGAACCCGACTGGTAATTCCGAAATTGAAAAAGCGATATTTTGTTTAATATAAGCATCTCTTCTGCTGGCAATAATTGGCCGAAAATAAAACTGAAAATCAGAATTTTGGCAACAGAATGAGGTTAATTTGAAATTCTGAGTTTGAGATTTAACACATATATTTGCCGCTCAAATTTTACCACGTGAGTATAACAACCAAAGAATCTGTAAAATTTACCAAAGAAACTTATTTATACTGGTATGAGTTGATGCTTTTGCTCAGGAAGTTTGAAGAAAAAGCCGGCCAGCTATATGGCATGCAGAAAATTCGTGGATTTTGTCATTTATATATTGGACAGGAAGCATTGGCTGCGGGTTGTATGACAGCTACAAAACCTGATGATACTTTTATTACCGCCTATCGGGATCACGGATTGGCAATTGCAAAGGGTGTAACGCCTAAATCATGTATGGCCGAGCTGTATGGTAAAGCAACAGGCTGCTCAAAAGGAAAGGGTGGAAGTATGCACTTCTTTGGTGTGAAAGAAAGATTTTTTGGCGGCCACGGTATTGTTGGCGCACAAATAGGTACCGGTGCAGGGTTGGCTTTTGCAGAACAATATAAGGAAACGGATAATGTAGCGTTGACTTTTTTTGGTGATGGCGCTGCACGCCAGGGAATGCTTCATGAAACATTTAACCTCGCAATGTTGTGGAAGTTACCTGTAATTTTTATTTGTGAAAATAACAATTACGCAATGGGCACTTCTGTACAAAGAACTTCAAACGTTATTGATATTTATAAATTGGCTGATGCATATGAAATGCCGGGCGATAGTGTAGATGGCATGAGCCCTGAAGCGGTGCACGAAGCTGTGGCGCGTGCTGTGAAAAGAGCAAGAGAAGGTGGTGGTCCTACTTTGCTTGAAATTAAAACATATCGTTATAAAGGACACTCTATGAGTGACCCTCAGAAATACCGCACTAAAGAAGAGGTGGAAGAGTACAAACAAAGAGACCCGATTGAATATACAAAAGAAAGATTGCTGAAGGATTTTAAAATACCGGAAGCTGATATAGAAGCCATTAATGAAAGAGTAAAGGCAGAGGTAGATGAATCTGTGAAGTTTGCAGAAGAAAGCCCCTGGCCAAGTGATGATGAACTATTGAAAGATGTGTATATACAACAGGATTATCCTTTTATAGTAGATTAATATTCCTGCAATAATATTTATAACCCTGAAATAATAACTACAGAATAATAATAACAATGAGTGTTACAAAAAAGCATGAGGCGGCAGTGCCGGAAAAGAATACAGCCCTGGGATTTTGGGAAAAGAACAATAAGAGTATACTGATTGCTTTAAGCGCAATTATACTATTAACCGGAGGTTACTTTGTATATAAGTACTGGTTTAAAATGCCTGAAAACCAAAAAGCGGTTGAAGCGATTGCAAAAGCGCAACAATATTTTGCAGCCGACTCACTTCAAAAAGCATTGAATGGCGACGGGCAGAGTGCCGGTTTCTTAAAAGTAATCAGCAAATACGGAAGTACGCCTTCAGGTAACCTTGCTAAATTATATGCAGGTGAAACTTATTTACAGCTTGGCGATTTCAATAATGCTATAAAATACCTGAAAGACTTTAATACCAATGGTTCATTGCAAACACAGGCTTTTGTATATGGTTTATTGGGAGATGCTTATTCTGAATTGAAGAAGAATGATGAAGCTATTGACAATTATAAAAAAGCTGCAACAACCTTTGATAAAAACGCGGCAATGTCTTCAGAATATCTGTATCGCGCTGCCAGCTTATACGAAGTGATTGGAAAGAATAAAGAAGCGATTGAATTGTTAAAAGAACTAAAAGATAAATTTCCTAAAACGGAAAGAGGTTTCACCGCTGATAAATATCTTGGAAAATTGGGTGCAACTGAATAAATAAATCAGGAGTATTTTCTAATATTTCAACAAATATTCTGATGGCTGATATTCAAAACAGCAATTTATATAATGTAGACACAGGCATTCTCCCGGAGGATGCCTGTATTGTAATTGTACGCACCGAATGGAATGCAGCTATTATTGATAAGCTGCAGGAAGGATGCATAAAAGTTTTACGGCAATATGCTGTAAAATCAAAAGTAGTAACAGTGCCCGGCGCTTTTGAGGTTCCATTCGGTATAATGAGCTATTGGAATGCAAAGCAAAATGATTTGATAAAGCCGGCAGCATTTATTGCTTTGGCATGTGTTATAAAGGGAGATACTCCTCATTTTGATTATGTATGCAAAGGTATTACCGATGGTGTTGTTCAACTAAACCTGGCGCTGCCTGTGCCTACCATTTTTGGTGTGCTTACTGTAGAAAATGAAGAACAGGCTAAAGAAAGAACTGGCGGCAGGCATGGCCACAAGGGCGAAGAAGCAGCTATCACGGCACTAAAAATGATTGGTCTTCAAAGATCATTTTCTCATCTTTGATTTCATTTGTAATATTTCAGAAGAATTAATGCAGATGTTTTGATTAGAATTGTTATTTTTAATAATTCCGATCATTTCCTTAATTCCCGTTGAAGTCCTTCAAATCAGTTTTTAACCTGAAATAACAATGACGTACTGGCTTATTAAATCAGAACCCTCTACCTATAGTTGGGATCAGCTTGTAAAAGATAAACAAACCTTTTGGGATGGCGTTAGGAACTATGCAGCCCGCAATAACCTTAAAGCAATGAAAAAAGGCGATGAAATATTTTTCTACCATAGCAATGAAGGTGTAGAAATTGTTGGCATTGCTAAAGTTGCAAAAGAGTTTTACCAGGACCCCACAACAGATGATGATACATGGGTAGTTGTAGACGTAAAGCCTGTACGTAAATTAAAAAGTCCTGTTTCTCTTGCACAGATAAAAGCAGATAAGCGTTTGGTAAATATGGCACTTGTGAGATTAGGCAGGCTTTCTGTTCAACCGGTTACAGAAAAAGAATGGGAAATCATACTGGAGTTAGCAGGCGAAAAGCAATAGCATATCTTCTTGTATGCAGGCTGTTTTCAACATCCTCCATTATTTGTTTTTGCTTATAGATTTTATATTCTGAAATTGAAAATAACAGTAAAATAATTTATTGTTTTGTTCGCAATCGTTTGTTTATTTCTTTTCCTCAAAATATAGAACTGAGCCTCATATTTATGGAAATTTGAAATTAACTTAGCACGCCTTTACTAATATACTATCATTAATAAAATCCACACAACACCATGAGTATGGTTGATTCTTTTGAGAAAATTCCCTGTCGTATATTCCCTGATTACAAAGATGGGTCAAAATTTGCAGCGCAGGAGATAGCACAACTGATTAAACATAAACAAGCTGAAGGAAAAAATGCAGTGTTGGGCCTGGCCACAGGTTCTACCCCCAAAACATTATACGCTGAGTTGATAAGAATGCATAAAGAAGAAGGACTTAGCTTTAAAAATGTTATCACTTTTAATCTTGACGAATATTACCCGATTGATACGAGTGCTATTCAGAGTTATCATCGTTTCATGAAAGTGAATCTTTTTGATAAGATTGATATAAACCAGGAAAACTGCCATATACCAAGCGGTGAATGGAAAAAAACAGAAGTAAAAATTCATGCTGCCAGGTATGAGCAAATGATTGAAGAAGCCGGTGGTATAGACCTGCAGGTATTGGGTATTGGCATTAATGGCCATATTGGTTTTAATGAGCCGGGTTCAAGTATATACTCAAAAACAAGGCTTGTAACGCTTGAAAATTCTACAAGATTAGCTAACTCATACGAGTTTGCTAATATAGCGCAGGTGCCGCGTCTTGCAATTACTGCCGGCATCAGCACAATTATGAAAGCAAAAAAGATTGTTTTGCTTGCATGGGGTCAAATGAAGGCGCCCGTAGTGAAAGCTTCGGTTGAAGAAAATATTACAGAATCGATCCCCGCATCTGTTTTGCAAAATCATGATGACTGTATTTTTGTATTGGATGAAAGCGCAGCGTCCGAACTCACCCGTTTTAAATCTCCCTGGCTCACAGGAGAAGCAGAATGGGCACCTAAAATGATACGTCGCGCAGTAATCAACACTGCTTTAAAATTAAATAAGCCGGTGCTTAGCCTTACCAATAGCGATTATATGGATAATGGTATAGGTGATTTACTTGTTGAGCATGGCGACTCGTATGATATAAACCTCAAGGTATATTATATGCTTCGCGATAGTATAACGGGTTGGCCCGGGGGCAAACCGAGCCCTGTTCAAATACCCAGTCAACCGGAAAGATCAACTCCTTTCCCCAAACGCGTTATTATTTTTTCTCCTCATCCTGATGATGATATTATTTCAATGGGCGGAACTTTTCAGCGTTTGCACGACCAGGGGCACGAGGTGCATGTTGCTTATCAAACCTCTGGAAATATTGCAGTAACAGATGAATTTGTAACACGCTTTTTAGATTTTGCAGTAGGGTTTGAGGAGATGTTCGGATTAGATAGTACAAAATCTCATCGTATATCTGATGAGGCCCGTTCTTATTTTGCACAAAAGAAATCAAGACAATCTGATACCGCAGAAATAAGAAGTATAAAAGGTTTGATACGCCGCTGCGAAGCAAAGGCCACCTGCCGTTATGTAGGTCTTACTGATGATAAGGCTCATTTCCAGAATCTGCCTTTTTATGAAACCGGAACAATTGAGAAAAAGCCGATGGGAGAGGAGGACGTGAAACTTACGATGGCTTTGTTACGTGAAATTAAACCTCAGCAGGTATATTGTGCCGGCGACCTTGCCGACCCGCACGGTACTCACAAAGTTTGTCTTGAAATTGTATTTGAATCATTAAAACGAATAAAAGCAGAAGGAGATGAATGGATAAAGGATTGCTGGGTTTGGTTGTATAAGGGTGCATGGCAGGAATGGGATATTACTGAAATTGAAATGGCTATACCGATGAGTCCTGAACAGGTATTAAAAAAACGATTTGGCATATTTATTCACCAGTCACAAAAAGATTCAGTTCCATTCCAGGGAACAGACTCCCGTGAATTTTGGCAAAGAGCTGAAGAACGTAATGCAAATACCGCTGAGTTGTATGCAAAACTAGGTCTTACCCAATATGCGGCGATGGAAGCATTTGTGAGATGGCATTATTAAAATCAGGTATAATTTACATTTTCAAAATATAGAAATGCTGAAGTTAACTTTAGCATTTTCTTTTGGCATTACAGGCATACAGCCTTATCTTTGCCGCCCAACATAAACCACCTTATTAACAGTTAGGAGAGATGTTGGAAGAAATCAGGTTTTGAATAGTATAATGGCCCCGTAGCTCAATTGAATAGAGCATCTGACTACGGATCAGAAGGTTTCAGGTTTGAATCCTGACGGGGTCACAAGAAAGTCTCAACAAACGTTGAGGCTTTTTTGTTTTAAGGCATCGAAATATAATCTGAATTGAGCGATTTTAAATTATTCATTATCAAATAAATTAAAGGTGCTCAATTTTAGGCTGTTGTCAATTCTTTATTTTGAATTGAGGTCATTTTCAATTTTTCCTGCCCGGAGTGAGTTTCTCCGCAGTTCTCACTGCCGGGCTATGTGTGTTGGTTGGACGCTGCGGTAGGCGGGGAAGACTGTAATTAAAACTCTTGCTATACAAAGATGGCGTAGATTTGGTGAAACAGAGGCCATGATTATACCTCGCAGAATCCAGCTAACGCACAAAAGGATCAGAGTTACGAATTTGCGGAGAACCCAATAGTTCCGGAAAATATGTACCCGCCTGTGGAACCGTCCCGCACCTATTTCGCCACTCTTTGCTGTTAACTATCTCCGGCGGTATGCTATTATTCAAGATGATTGCACCTTGAATAGATTCATTTATTTTTATGACATAAGCGCTTCTTTCACTACTTCTTTTTTGTTTCGTGATATAGGTACTTGTTCTCCGTTTTTAATTAATAGAAATTCTCCGTCTTCCCTTATCCAACTCCTTACATATATTTTATTGACCAAATGGGATTGATGACATCTTACAAAACCATATCCGGTCAACATTTCCTCAAATTGGAAAATTGGACGGCTTACCAGCAATTGAGTGCCATCGGAGATAAATATCCTGGTATAATTATTAGATGATTCACACCGGATAATCTCTTCTGGCTTTACAAATCTTGTTTCCTTATTTGTAACGAGTGCAATCCTGTGTTCTTCTTTATTTTGCTGCCACTTTAAAAAGTGTATCAGGTTTTCCACTCTTTTATTATTCATCTTAATTTCTATGCTTTTGACCGCACGTTCTATCGCCCCGATTAGATCATCTACATTTATTGGCTTCAACAGGTAATCAATAGCAGAAAATCGCATTGCCTGAATAGCATATTGTTCGTAAGCAGTCACAAAAATCACTTCAAAGTCTCTTTGATTAATTTGTGTCAACAGGTCAAATCCATTTTTCCCAGGCATTTGTATGTCCAGAAATACCAGGTTTGGTTTCTTTTCCGATATTGCTTCAACACCTTCTTCAACACTACCGGCAGTATCAACAATGTTGATGGTTGGGTAATATACTTTAAGCAACTGTTGAAGGTTATCTATATTATTAACTTCATCATCTATAATCACCGCATTTAGGCTCATATACATTCTATTGATATTTTCGGATTATATAAACCAGTTTTTAAACGTTAAAAATATACTCGTAGCAAGAGCCGGATTTGAATGAATATCCATCTGAATAGACTGACGAGACAGCATTCTATTCAAAAGATTAATTCGCTCTCTTGTTAACTTTAGCCCATATCCATTTGACTGAATCGCCGGGTCAAATCCACTACCATTATCAATTAGCTTAATCTTCAGATCGTCTTCTTCTCTGTCAAAATAAAGTTCTATCACCCCATCCGATTTCAGACCTGCAACGCCATGCTTTATACTATTTTCAACCAGGGGTTGCAAAAGCAGAGAGGGTACTTCTACTTCATATTGGTTTATAGAAGAACTGACATTTATCTTATATACAAATCCGAATCTTAGCTGCTCCAATTGTAAATAGGTTTCCAGCATACTAATCTCCTCAGAAAGTGTTATAAAGTCTTTGTCGCTGTTTGCGAGGGAGTTTCTCATCAGTTGGCCAAATACAGACAAATATTTATTGGCGCCTCTTATATCTTCTTTGTTTACCAGCCCTTGTATTGAATTCAATGCATTAAAAACAAAATGCGGGTTTAATTGCGCATGGATTGTTTTAATTTCAAATTGCAGCTTTGCCTTTCTTGTTTCTTCCTCCAGTGCACGTTGTTGCTGTTTAACAAGTATTATAGATAGGGTTATAAAGCCAATAAATGCCGCAATCAATACAACACCTATAATTTTAAAAAGAAGGGTTTGGTACCATACTTTGCTGATATCAAAATCGAAACTGGTGACATTTTCACCTTGTGCACTATATTTTATTTCCAATCTGTATGCACCAGCTTGTAAACTATGAAGCCAAATGATACTATTGTCAAATTCATTGTCGGCCCACGGTCTTATTATCCGGTTATCCTTTAAAAGCTGATACCTGACCTGATGACTTTGATAAATTTCAGCCTTCAATAAAAAAATCAAATTATTCTCATTGTATTCAAGAAACAACTTCTTTGGCAGCCCCGTTGATTTGTCTATTTGTTCTCCGGTATACTTGCTTTTCCATTTTTCAATAGTCATTTTCTCCCTGTCATATTTCCACGGGCGGCTAAGTCTTGTTATAAAAGTATTGAGATCACTGGAAGTATATATATCATCAATTATTGGCTTTACTGATTGCCATGCCACTACACCTGTTGCTATAATCTTATTGGTTCCTTTGCGCCGTATGTCTACAACCTCATAACTGCCTACCGGAGCCTTGAAGGCACCTAAATAGGCCATCTTGGGCATACCAGAAATCCTGTCTAAGGAATCAGCAGTAAACATTGTTATTGGAGACCAATTTTTCAGTAATTGCACATTATTCATTAAAACTTTATATTCAAATTCACCTGCATTTGACATATTAATTTCGTAAGCAAAAAAATGTGCGGCAGCCGTGTCAAAACTGTTAATCGCCACAAAATCTTCTGGTCTTTTCCGCAAAAAAGAACTGTCTGAAACCAGTTTCTCTACAAAAGATTTATTGCTGTTAGTTACCCAATAGGAGTTATTGTTCATGGGAATAGCTATTAGTACACCTATGCTTCCCTTCTGATTGTTCATTTTAGGCAGGTAACTTTGAGAATAATCAGCCCACCTGATCTGCCCGTTTGTTACGAGAACAAGCCCAATCACAAATGCGATGCAGATAAGCCTTTTCATCATAAAACCTATCTTTTGTTGACGCTGTTTATCATTAGTTTGCCCTGTTTCTGATTTCTTCATTAGCAGTTTGCCGGCTTTTGATTGTTTTAACTTTACCATTACCAAAGTTATACCGTATTCTGAAAACCAACGATCTCGTGTAATTGTCGATTTCCAAACAATTTGCAACCAAAAGCGAATTTGTAAACTGTTGTGATTTTATCAGGGAACTCCCTCTATATACATCGCTTGCGATCAGGAAAAAACTAAACTGACGATATACTTTTTTTATTTCCAGGTCCAGACTGGTTGTCGTATTTAGAACCCTGCCATTGATATCACGTATGGGAGTATTGTACTTGAATGTTACAAATCCTGTCCAGCCTTTTTTTCTGGACAGGTAGATATAATTATCATACATAATAGTAGCTGACCAATTATTTACATCAACCTGTTTTTCGGCAACTGAACCTTTGTAGTGATTATAAGACAGCACTGGCGTAAAGTATATCTCCCAATAATTTTTAAATAAACTCCAATTACTGTTAAACATCAAACTTAGTCCTTTCTCATAACCATAATTTAGATAGGTTTGTTTCATTAATGATTGACTATCCTCAGTTACGGGAACTAAAAATTGGGCGTACCTGTTTTTTGCTGAAGTGTAGTTTAAAACAAAAGAATATTTTTTGTTCATCAGTAATGATAGCTCATGATTGTCAATAATAGAAGGCTGAAGAAACGGATTGTTTTCTATAAAATACCCGGGCGTATTATAAGTTCGGCCAGGAAATAGTGTTTCAATATTGGGTCTGGCTATCTTTTTTGAATAGCTGTAACCTAGTTGATATTTTGGATCCGGTGTATATGCAATGCCAAAACCTGGATACAACTTGAGGTAGTTTGAGTCTACTTTCATGCTTTTATTTACCTTTTCTGTTATATAGATTGTTCCTTCTGTTCTAAGCCCTATAAAAGCCTGTAGTTTAGAAGTAAGCTGCCCCGCAATACTGGCAAACACTGCCCCATACTGTTCTTTATAAGTGAAATGATTTGAAATAGTTGAATCAAAAACAGAAACATTGTTCAATATGTTATAGTAGAATAGGTTGTTATCGACCTTCGTTCTACTGACCTGAAAACCAAATGTCAGCTGATACTTTTTATTGAACGTCATTCCAGATTCTGCTTTAGCAGAAAAATTATCAAAGCGCTGTGGCAGATGATTGCTATTATAAGCAGTGTCTCGGGATGTGCCCCCTGATGTTTTTAGGAATTTAAAACTACCCTCATTATCTCTTCGTTGAATAAAGTGGTTGTAATCTATATTCACATCTACATAGGCGTTGTTTATTGAAGCAGGAGACCAATGATAATTAATATTACCAAAATTGTAGCTGTAATAATCCCTGCCGTAACGGTCAGAAGAAAGTAAGGATTCAAATCTTTCAGGGGAAATAGTACCAGATTCTGTATTCACCAGATCTGTAGACTTACCATATACTACAGAATTCCAGGATTTAAGGCTCAAAAAACTATGGTTATTTATTTCATAATCAACATTAAGCCCCCCGCCGTATACATTATATCTCCTGAAATGCTCCTTTTCCTGCTTTTCTCTGGTATTGTCAACATAAAGCAAGCTATTCGTACTGGTGTAATAATTGTAGCTTCGGTTAACAAAAGGCATTGCCTGAATAGCCAATTTTTTCCTTCTGTAACTGATGGTGCCATTTAGCATTGTGGTATTATATGCCGATTGCACTGTTTGAACAGACAAGTTCCCCATCCATCCCTCATAAGACTCTTTCTTTAATATGATATTAATAATGCCACCGGAAACATTGGCTCCGTATTCACTCCCCGGATTGGTAATAATTTCTATTGATTTAATATTTGAAGCAGGCAACGATCTCAGCATTTGAATCAACATTTCATTGGGTACCTCTGACTTTCGATTATTCAGATATACAATGGTACCAGGCCTGCCAATAATGGATAGGGCTTCTGAACGAGCATCAAACTGGATCACAGGTGCATGACGCATCAGTTCCAAAGCTGTAGCACCATTTGTTAACTCCTTTGAAGGCGTAAACACAAAGCGGTCTGCTTTTCTTTGTAGCATCGGATTTTGAGCAGTAACGGTTATACCTGTCAATACATTAGTTGAGTCTATTACCACCAGAATGATACTCTTGTTATTGCTAACAGTGGCAATTTTCTCAGATCGCGATTTCAAATAAGATGCTTCAAGAAATATATTTCCCGCTATGCCGGTTGGGTACTGTAAGGAAAAATATCCAACACTATCACACACTACTGCTCCTTTTTCAAGGCTATCTATCCATAACTTTACAGTAGCATAAGGAAGTGGGATATTGTGTTCATTTACTACCTTTCCGGCGAATTTATTGTTGCCTTCAGGAGATAACCGCGTCGTTTGCTGTGCGAATGCAGAATAAAAAAGAGAATATAATAATATAGAGCAGGTAGCTTTCCTCATTCTAATTTGTTTACATAAAAGTGCGGAAGAAATCACATCCCATATCGTCCAATTAGAATTAGGCTGGAACTATTGTGAATTTGGTAAAATACAGCTTCCTTTTTGAGTAAAGATATGATGGAGTATGCCGTCTACAAATGAAGTATCCGTTTCTAAAATTATTGAACATTTATCCTAACCCAAAACAAAGTGTTGCCGCTTTCACCCCGAGTACCAAACCTGTTGTCAGGAAAAATATAAAGATGACATTTAAGTAGCTTGCCGTAAAAGCATCATCCTTAAGGGGTGAAAGAAACAATCTCTTATAAGTTTTTGAAAGAGGAGATTG
>JADLCD010000131.1 GCA_020847395.1 Chitinophagaceae bacterium | reverse complement strand
CAATCTCCTCTTTCAAAAACTTATAAGAGATTGTTTCTTTCACCCCTTAAGGATGATGCTTTTACGGCAAGCTACTTAAATGTCATCTTTATATTTTTCCTGACAACAGGTTTGGTACTCGGGGTGACAAACTGGGGTGCAATGCTGAACCATGTATAATTGTTGAGCATTTGTATCAAAGCTGAACAACGTACTGCCGTTTGTCACCCGGACCAAATGAGGGGTCTATGCCTGATTACCGGTTACAGATGAGCAAAGGTTAATGCATACGGCAACCTTGCACACAATCCTAAACGGGCGAAAAATTGACATACGCCTTCAAAGGTTACGAGTTTCTGGTTATGGATTTCCGGTTACAGGCAAATCATTTCTGCAAAAGATGCCCAAAGATATGCAGATGAATGGAGCGTCGCCTCAAATGTTCAATCAGGGCTCAAACGATGGTTTCATAATTAAAAAAATGACTACTTGCCTTTCATTATTTTACCAGCTTCAAACTTCAATGCGTCCAGCACAACAAAATGCAATGAGGTTTTAGGATCAGCATCAAGCAATTCAAGAATACGCTTACTTAATTCAATGCCCGGTGCATTGGCAGGTAGTGTGCCGGCTAACTGGTGAATAATAAAAATATTTTGCTCTTTTAAATTAGTGAGCGCTTCCCATACCTGGTTAGATACATACAATTGCTGGGAAAGATTATATTCATACTCCTGCTTAATGCTTTCTACCAGTAATGACTGGTAAACACCAACCTGCATATCTGCCGGAGAAATGCGGGATAGCAGATTTTTGAGTGAAATACGTTCTGTTAATATAGTCAGGCGTTCATAAGCCTGCAATTGCAATGCCGTATCGGCAACAGATTTTTTTTCAAGGTCTTTGCCAATTTTTATATCAGTTCTGTATGTAAAAAAATATAAGGCAAGAAAACAGAGTATAATAACTACAGCAATAACAATAATAGCGGTGTTGCTCAGCATATGAATAGTTTGGATTTACAAAATTAATTGGATTGGGAGGAAATTTTATAGTTTATAGTTTGATGTTTATGGTTTATAGTTTAATAAATATAGCAACAGGTTTTTAGTTTGAGTACCTGTAACCTGTAACCTGAAACTTGTAACCTGAAACCTGAAACTTGTAACTTGTAACCTGTAACCTAAAACTCTTTAATACACCAACTGATGCGTTTGTTTTATCACGCCCATCACAAATACGCTCTGCACATTACCTATATTATCTGCTTCACTCAATTTATTTACGTGAAAATTATAATAGTCATCCATATTCTCTGCCATAACCTTCAGCATAAAATCAAAATCGCCTGAAATATTATAGCACTCTACCACTTCATTCATTTCCTGGATGGCTTTTATAAACTTGGCGCCCGCTGTTTTATTGTGTTGCTTTAAAGAGACATAACAAATCACCATCAACCCTTTTTTTACTTTTGCATGATCAAGCAGGGTGGCATATTGTTTAATCACACCGGCTTCCTCCATGCGTTTTATTCTTTCATGCACCGGCGTTGTGCTCAGGTGAATAGCGTCTGATATTTCCCTAACTGTTGCCCTGGCATTTTGCTGCAGCAACCGGAGTATAGCTAAATCCTTATCATCCAGCACAGGCGCAGGCAAAGGCAGATTTTCTTTTTTAATGGCTTTTTTCATACACAACTACAATTTTGTTCTTTTAAAACAAAAAAAACAGGTATTTATCCCAAATATACAACCTATGACTAATATTCTGTTCTGTAATTGTAGTTTTGCTGCCTGATTATTATTGATTAAACCTTCTTCAATATTTTTAAAACATTAATTATGTCAACAGTATCCAAATCAACCATTGATTTTGCTTTGCCTAATAAGGTAAAAGACATCAGCCTTGCAGCCTGGGGCCGCAAAGAAATAAAATTAGCTGAAGCTGAAATGCCAGGTCTGATGGCCATCCGCGAAGAATACCGCGCCACTCAACCACTTAAAGGCGCAAGAATTGCCGGCTGTCTTCACATGACTATTCAAACCGCGGTTTTAATTGAAACATTAATTGCATTAGGCGCTGAAGTAAAATGGAGCTCCTGCAATATATTTTCTACACAGGATCATGCTGCTGCCGCTATTGCCGCTGCGGGCATTGGCGTATATGCATGGAAAGGACAAACCAACGAAGAAGCTGAATGGTGTATTGAACAAACATTATTTTTCGGTAGTGCTGACCGCCCGTTGAATATGATTCTTGACGATGGCGGCGATCTTACCAATATTGTATTTGATAAATATCCTGAACTTATTCAGCATGTAAAAGGATTGAGTGAAGAAACCACTACCGGCGTACACCGTTTATACGAAAGAATGCAAAAAGGTACATTACCTATTCCTGCTATCAACGTAAATGATTCTGTTACCAAATCAAAATTTGATAATAAGTACGGTTGTAAAGAGAGTTTGGTAGATTCTATCCGCCGCGCTACAGATGTAATGCTTGCTGGTAAAGTTGCAGTTGTTGGCGGTTATGGCGATGTGGGTAAAGGTTCTGCTGCTTCACTGGCAGGTGCAGGTTGCCGTGTAATTGTTACTGAAATAGATCCTATCTGCGCTTTGCAGGCAGCTATGGATGGTTTTGAAGTAAAGAAAATGATTGACGCGGTTAAAGAAGCTGATATTATTGTAACAGCCAGTGGTTGCCGCGATTTAATTACCGGCGAACATTTTAAACTAATGAAGGATAAAGCTATCGTTTGTAATATCGGGCACTTTGATATTGAAATTGATGTGGCCTGGTTAAACAAAAATTATGGCAATACAAAAGACACCATTAAACCACAGGTAGATTTGTATACTATTGATGGCAAAGACATTATTTTATTGGCTGAAGGCCGCCTGGTTAACCTGGGTTGCGCTACAGGTCACCCAAGCTTTGTAATGAGTAATTCATTTACCAATCAAACATTGGCGCAAATTGAATTGTGGACAAATCATAAAAGCTACGAAAATAAAGTATATGTGTTACCAAAACATCTCGATGAAAAAGTAGCCCGTTTACATCTTAAAAAAATTGGTGTTGAGTTAGATGTATTAACTACAACCCAGGCTGATTACTTAGGTATTGCAAAAGAAGGTCCGTTTAAACCTGAGCATTACAGGTATTAAACCAAATTGTTTGTATAATTCAAAAAGCTTCCGTTGCCACGGAGGCTTTTTTTATCCGGATAACTTCACATTTTATTTTCATTGTTTACTGCCAAGAACTTGTACCGGTAAAATTTTCACCGACAAAACATCCCATCTTACCGGAAAAACAGCGCTTATTACCTTTTAACCATTGCCTTATTTTTATTGCAGGCATAGCTTTGGTAAAAATTAAGGTAAATGAATCGCGAAAAATTGAGAAACGAAGGAAGAACTGGTTCGGTGCTGGCAGGGTTATTTCTTTTATTGATTGGTGTGGGCTTCTTTTTAAAACAAACAATGTCTGCCGACTTTCCTTCCTGGATAATGAGTTGGCCAATGCTAATGGTTGGGATTGGTGTATTTCTCGGTTTAAAACATGGATTCAGAGGTGTAGGCTGGATTGTATTAATTGGTTTGGGCTGTGTGTTTTTAGTAGACAGAATAGTGCCTGAAGCAAATCTCAAGCCTTACCTGTGGCCATTTATAATTATTGCAGTGGGATTGGTGATGATCTTTGGCGCAGGATCAAGAAAAAGATGGCTTCGTAATCAATCAAGGTTTGGAGAAAACCCGGAAAATTCATCAAGCAATGTTAATATAGCCGGCATTCCTGAGTACATTGGGCCATACTCTAATGATCGTGAAGATTTCATTGAAAGCACCGCTATTATGGGCAGCACAAAAAAAATAATTTTCTCTAAAAATTTTAAAGGCGGCGATATTACAAACTTTATGGGCGGCACGGAAATCAATTGCTCTCAGGCAGATATTAATGGCAGGGTTATGCTTGACATTACACAAATTTTCGGGGGTACAAAAATCATTGTTCCGCCTCATTGGACAATACAATCGGCAGCCACTTCCCTATTTGCCGGTTTTGAAGATAAGCGCCCGGCCAATATAAACGCTACAGACCCTAATAAAGTACTTGTGATAGACGGCACGTCAATATTTGGCGGTATAGAAATTAAAAGTTATTAATCTACCAAAGCTATTGTTATGAACTGGTTTCTCGCAAAAATCGTGTACCGTATTATTTGTGGTGATGGCAATCACACCCCACAGTTTGATGAACAACTCAGGCTTATTACTGCGGAAAATGAAAAAGACGCATTACAAAAAGCTTATAACATAGGTAAGCAGGAAGAAGATTGTTTTTACAACAACGTAGAAAAATTAGTACAGTGGAAATTTATTAATGTTGCCGAACTATATAAGATTGCAAATCTTATAGACGGAGCAGAATTATACAGCAGGATTGAAGAAAAAGAAAATGGCGATCTTTATACGGAAATGGTGCATAAAAGAGCTGCACATTTGCAGTTGAATAGCGTAGCGCATTTCTTACAGCCATTATAATATTTTGCTTGTGCCGGCATCTGTTTTATCAAAAAATAAATTGAGGGTATACTTTGTTTCCTTCTGGCTTATATGGTCTGCTATACACGCATGGGTATTGCATGAATGGAATTATACATTGGAAGAAGCATGGGCAGACAGTATAGTGAGTAACGCATTACTGTGTATGGCAAGTATGCTTATTATTACCAGCTTCCGCTATTACCTGCCAAGAAAAGAATCTTTCACCTATTTTGGTTTAATGTGTATTGTACTTTCTGCCATATGCATTTCTTTAACAAGATTTGTTTTAGCTTTTGTTATTAAGGATAAAACTTTAGATCAATATACACAATCTATTCCTGTACGCGCTGCAATCGGGATATTGATTTTGGGATGTGTTATACTCATTAATGTTTTGCTGCACACATTGCAGGAACAACAGGAGCAGGAAAGGAGAAAGAGCGAAGCCGACAGAATAGCAAAAGACGCAGAATTATATAAACTGAGGCAGCAATTACAACCGCATTTTTTGTTCAACAGTCTCAATTCAATAAATGCGCTGGTGGTAAGCCAGCCTGCCGGGGCAAGAAAAATGATACAGCAATTGTCTGAATATTTGCGGAACACTTTAAAAAAAGAAGAACACAAATGGGTAACGCTTGAAGAAGAGCTGGAATATTTGCAATTATATCTTGATATTGAAAAAGTGAGATTTGGGCATCGCTTATCTACGCAAATACAGGCTGATGAAATAGCGATGCAGATGAAACTTCCTGTATTATTGCTTCAGCCTGTTGTAGAGAACGCTATAAAGTTTGGATTATATGATACTACCGGCGATATAGTTATTGGTATTGATGCAAAATCATCTGCAAATATGCTGACCATTAAAATTGAAAACCCGTTTGACGCCGAAGTATCAAAGCCGGTAAAAGGCACAGGTTTTGGATTAAGCTCCGTACAAAAAAGATTATTCCTGCTTTTTTCACGAAACGACCTTTTAAATACTTCCACACGGGAAAATATTTTTGTAACACAGGTAAAAATTCCGCAGCAATGATTAAGGTAATAATAATAGATGATGAGCCATTGGCAAGAAATATAGTGAAGGAATACCTGGCTGATTATGCACAGATAAATATTGCGCAGGAATGCAATGATGGTTTTGAAGGGGTGAAAGCCATTGCACAATATCGCCCTGATTTAATTTTCCTGGATATACAAATGCCAAAAATTAATGGTTTTGAAATGCTGGAATTATTAGAAAACCCGCCTGCGGTAATTTTTACCACTGCATTTGATGAATATGCTATCCGTGCTTTTGAAACGCACGCTATTGATTACCTGTTAAAGCCATTCAGTAAGGAAAGATTTGACAAAAGCTTACAGAAATGGCTTTCACAACAAAATGCTGATAAAAACACAAACGCTTATGCTATGTTAGCAGAAGCAACCGTTCAACAACAACTTAGTCAAAACAGGATTGTTGTAAAAATCAATAATAAAATAAAGATTATTCCATTACAGGATATCTGTTTTATTGAGGCTGCTGATGACTATGTAAAAATACATACCGCTGAAGGCCAATACCTGAAAAATAAAACAATGCAATATTTTGAAACATTGTTAGGTGGCGAACAGTTTGTGAGAACACACAGATCCTACATTGTAAACGTTCAATATATTACCAGGTTAGATCCTTATGAAAAAGATACATATACCGCTATTTTAAAATCAGGAGAAAAGATACCTGTAAGTAAGCCAGGCTATATTAAACTCAAACAAGTATTAGGTCTTTAACATACAGGTTTCATCTATATTATATCTTTAAACTTTAATTGGCATCATGTATTCGAATAATAAAAGGCTGGCTCATACTTTTGAGCCAGCCTCTTTCTTTTTATATTTTATCAGGTAAATTTTAGCTGAATAACAACCCGCCATTGTTGTTATCGCCTTCGGAAGGAGTATCTTCTATAACAGGAAGTTCAATAACAGGTTCTTCCGTAACGATTATTTCTTCAACAACTATTACATCAGGCATTATTTCCTGCTGGGGAACTATTTTTTTAGCAGCCTTTTTAGGTGCTGATTTCTTTTTAGGTGCTGCTTTTTTAGCAGGAGCTTTTTTAGCAGGAGCTTTTTTTACTGGTGCTTTCTTTGCCGGTGCTTTTTTGGCTGGAGCTTTTTTGGCTGGTGCCTTTTTAACCGGTGCTTTCTTTTTTGGTGCGGCCTTTTTTACTGCTTTCTTTACAGCTTTTTTAGCTACTTTTTTAGCAGGCGCTTTCTTTTTAGAAGCAGCTTTTTTTACTACCTTCTTAATTGTTTTCTTAGCTACCTTTTTTGCAGCTTTTTTAGCTGTTTTTTTAGGCGCAGCTTTCTTTTTAGGGGCCGCCTTCTTAGGAGCACTTTTTTTCTTTGCTTTAGCCATGATTGTTGGAATTTATTGTGTTATGTAGAAGAGATGTTTTGATGTAGAAAATTAGGAATAATATTTAGAATATGTACAAAGCTTAGTTATTTTTTTTCATTCAATAACAAAAACCCCCTTGGTAACAGTACCAAAAGGGGTTTTAGAAGGTAAAATCAATGCTTCAGCGTCAACTTATAAATTGGGTTGTGGAGTATAGCGCAAATAGGGCTTTACAACTTTAACACCTTTAGGGAACTTTTTAATCGCATCTTCAGTAGATACTGCAGGTACTACAATAACGTCTTCTGTTGGTTTCCAGTCTGCAGGCGTAGCCACACTGTAGTTGGCAGTTAATTGTAAAGAGTCAATTACACGCAATACTTCGTGAAAGTTTCTTCCTGTAGAAGCAGGATAAGTAATCGTAAGCTTTACTTTCTTATCCGGCCCAATCACAAAAAGCGAACGAACGGTAAAATTCTCAGATGCATTAGGATGAATCATACCATATGCAGTAGCCACCTTTCTTTCAGGATCAGCTATAATAGGGAATTTTACATCCGTATTCTGGGTTTCATTAATATCTTTTATCCAGCCACTATGCTTTTCGAGTGTATCAACACTTACAGCAAGCACTTTCACATTGCGCTTAGCGAATTCTTCCTGTAATAATGCTGTTTTGCCAAGCTCGGTAGTACATACCGGCGTATAATCAGCAGGGTGAGAGAAAAGAACACCCCAGCCATCACCAAGATATTCGTAAAAATCAATTTTGCCAGCGCTGGTTTCAGCGGTAAAATTTGGTGCTATATCACCTAAACGCAAACTCATAATACTTCTGTTTAAAAGTTAAAAATTGGATTGCAAATATATCGTTTTCCTATAAACTTAGTAGACTATTTGGTTAAAAAAATTTAAATCGTTCTTCCCCGCACTATTGCGCCCTTACCAAACCGGTCTTTTACGGCATCAATTGCCTTATATAAACCCGCCTTTTTCTCCGTGTTTACAAACAAATTTGTTTGTAAAGCCTCGCTGGTCAATTCACTCAGTCTTACCCCAATAAGCCTCACAGGCTGCCCTTTCCGGTATAGTTTATCAAAAATATCTTTCACCACAGGAATAAGCTCATCATCATAAAAAGTATATGGAATAGTAGTTTGGCGGGAGGTAGTTTCAAAATCGGGATACCGGATTTTTACAGCAACACAGCCGGCCATTTTATCATCCTGCCGCAGCTCAAAAGCAACCTTTTCCGTCATACGTACCAGTTGCGAAAGCAGGAATTCTATACTGGTTTTATTAGAGTCAAATGTATTTTCGGTTGAAATGGATTTAGCTTCATGATACGGTACCACCTCGCTGTTGTGTATACCCTGGGCCCTGTTCCATAACTCAGCCCCATAGTTACCCATCCAAAGCTCAAGCTCGGCAGGCGTTCTGCTGCTGATATCGCCCAGCGTTTTAATGCCCATTGCCAGTAATTGCTGGTAGGTTTGTGTGCCTATACCCGGCATTCTGTCGGCAGATAAGGGCGCCAGGTATTCTTTTTCCATACCCGCCGGCACCTGCATATAGCCATTGGGTTTGGCTTCGTTGGTAGCTATTTTGGCAACAAGTTTATTGGCAGCAAGCGCAAAAGAAATGGGCAAACCGGTTTTATCAATAATTTCCTGGCGCAGGTCAATTGTCCATTGCCAGGGATTAAAATATTTATCCATTCCCGTAAGGTCAAGGTAAAATTCATCTATGGAAGCCTTTTCAAACAATGGCGCTTTTGCAGCTATTATTTCCGTTACCCAGCGGGAATATTTACTATACTCGCCTCTTGTACCTTTTACCACCGTTGCATGCGGACATAACTTCATTGCTTTAGCCATTGGCATAGCGGAATGAATACCAAATTTCCTTGCTTCGTAACTACAGGCTGCTACCACTCCCCGCTCCCTGCTGCCACCCACAATCAATGGCTTACCTTTAAGGGAAGGGTTATTAATACATTCAACCGACACAAAAAACGCGTCGAGATCAAAATGTGCTATAATACGTTGCGAAGATGCCATAGTTCAACAGGCAATTTACTTAATCGCCAGTAAAACAGCCGCTGCAATGCCTGCTGTTTCGGTACGAAGTCTTGTATTTCCAAGGCTCACAGGTTTAAAATCATGCTGTAAGGCCAATGCTATTTCCTGTTCCGTAAAATCTCCCTCCGGTCCTATGCAAATGGTAATATCATCGTTGCCATCTGTAATTTGCCTGAAATGATATTTTTCTTCGTTATTACAATGCGCAATACATTTTACAGTATTGGTATGCGCAGGCAGCCAGTCCTTATATTTTACAGGTTCAGCAAGAACAGGCAACCAGGCTTGCTGGCTTTGCAGCATGGCGCTTATCATAATCTGCTGCATACGGTCGTAACGGAAATGCGCTTTTTCTGTACGCTCACAAAGCAATGGTATAATGGTATTCATCCCTGCTTCCACAGCTTTTTCAAGAAACCATTCAAAACGCGCTGCGTTTTTTACCAATGAAATAGCAATAGTTGATTTTCGGGGAGAAGACGCCTGCAACGCATGCTCTTTTATATTGACTATACAGGCTTTTTTATGCTCATCAAATATATTACCGGTAAAAATATTACCCTTGCCATCTGTCAGCCGCAAAGCGTCACCCTGCTTCATGCGAAGCACCTGGATGATATGTTTGGAATTACCCTCATCGAGCGTAACCCGCGATGCATTTACATCAATATTTTCTGTAAAAAAAAGAGGAAGCGACATGCCTGGCTTTTTTTATTTGTGCAAATAAAAGAAAGTTTACACAATCAGGTAGCTTATAGTAAAAATGGGCTAATTCAATACAACCTGCCGGCAGTATTAAAATGACGGCTACAGTTTCCGTTCTTTCTATACCAATCAAAGATCTGGAGAGAAAAAGTAACAGCAACGGTATAATTATTTTAAGCTGCAAGCGGAAGTGAAACATAAAACACTGTACCCTTATATTCTTCGCTTTCAAACCATATATCTCCATCATGATTGGAAATAATTTGTTTGCAGATAGCTAAACCAAATCCAAAAGAAGTTTCACCCGAAGTTCCTTTACGTTTTATAGTAGGATCCATGTTAAACATCTTTTCTTTAAAATCTTCGGGTATACCAATACCTTTATCCTTAATACCGATTACAACATTATTATCCTTTACAGTAACATTAATTTCAATATACTCGTTATCCGGACTAAATTTTACCGCGTTACCTAATAAATTGGCAAATACCCGCCAGAGTTTTTCCCTGTCGCCAATAATTTTTACAGCAGCAATATCCGCTTTTATTCTTTGAGATTTTTTATCTGCCTTTACCTGCAATGTTTCTACACAATAGTTAATTAAACCAGATAAATCAATAGGCTCCTTCTTAAAATCATTTACATTACCATTTAAATTCAATAGTTCCTGTATAAGTTCAATGGAATGATAGCTTGACGCCTGCATCATTTCAAGCATTTTACGCTGAAGCTCAGTATAGTTATTTTCTTTTAACAGGTAATCACTCATACCCGCAATACCACTAACAGGATTTCTGAGATCGTGTGCCACAATTTTCATCAGTTTACTATTATCATCATGACTTGATTGTAATGCGGCAAGTGTTTTTTCAAGATGATTTTGTTTATTCTGTAATTGGTTATTAAGTTCTCCCAAAACTTTAATATGTTTTTTGGACTGTTGGTAATTGCGCCATATAAGTATTGAAATTACTGCAACAATAATCGCAGCTATGCCCAACAGCAACAGGTAAAACTGTTTCCGCTCATCACCCTGCTTAAAAAGATATAGTTCATTCTGGCTCTTCAAAAAGCTGAATGTTTGATTGATATCTATAGCCAGCCGTTCTCTTTCAATTGTATTCAAAGAGTCTTTTATCGCAATAAATTTTGTTAGATAATCATTGGAGCTGAGATAATCCTTTTCAGCAACTGTATATTTAGCTTTAAGTCCGTACCATTTTTGCAACAGTTCTGCATTGGGTAAGGTATCAATCAACTGTTTTAAAGATGCTAAAACCGGCTGCGCTTCGGCTAACCGCAATTGTTCAATATATAAATCGGCAAGTTTGGATTGGGAATAGGGCACATCTTCCAAAGCACGGTGAGGTTTGCTGTTGATGATAATACTTTGTTTTAATAATCGTTCTGCCACCGTATCTTTTCCTATGGCTCTTAAATCAACAGCCATATTTCCATATACAACACCTATTGCACTCTGCACAAAATCCGTATCCTGTATTTTATTACTGCTTTTATCGTACTTAAAAGCTTTTGCCTTGTTTAGATTAATATACCGCAGCGTGCTGTCAAAATAGTAAAGGGCAGAATCATGCATTTCAAGGCGGCTGTAACACAAGCCTATATTATCAAGGTTGTTTTGGTAATGTGCAAACAATACGTATTCATTATCGATATTGCCTTCTTTTTTGCAATCTGTTTCCTGCTGGGCAGACTGCTTAAAATATTCAATTGCATTTTTATAATGCTTATGGCGATAAGACACCATACCTAATTTTGAACTATAGTCAGCATACAAACATTTATTGCCTGATGCATAAATGGCTTCACGGGCAAGATAATAATAGGTAAATGCTTCACTGTATCTTTTCAGCGCATGAAGATCATCAGCCTTCAGCGATAATGCCTGCGGATACCACAAGCCATAGTTTTCGTTGTTTTTATTTTTGCTCAACAGCAGCAATGAACTATCTGCATATTGAAGCGCTTTATTATAATCTCTTTTATAAGTATAAAAATATCCCCGTTTGTTATTGTAAGTTTCGTAGGCTCTTTTTAGTGGGGGAAGATCTGAATATACCGAATCCATAGCTTTAAAATAATGTGCGCTATCATCTATAAAAGGCTGGATTTTTTTAAACCGGTAATCAGAGCCTTCATCCTTAATCCCGGTTTTATTATTGCAGGCAGTAAGGAAAAGCAATGCAGGCAACAGCAGTTTAACAAACAACTGTAAAAGATCTGAGTTAGTTTTATGACTCTTCATCTGGCGTACATTCAAAAATAGTAATTATATAACGTCAGAAATTTGCAAATCTTAATTAAAACAGAAAAAAATTAAAAAAGCCTTTCATTGCTGAAAGGCTCAATACCAGGTTCTATGGCAATCTCAAAAATATATATTAAAATGGGGCATCTTCATCAAACCTGCTATCATTCATCCTGCTTCCTTTTTGTATAAACAGCCTTGCAGCATCATCTCCTGAGTTGCCGGGTAAGGGTTTCCAATTACCGCCCTGTGGAGCTATACCCCCAAAATCATCTGATTCCATCTCAATAAATTTCTGAATATGCAGTAAAGCACGAAGTTTTATTGTTTCAAGAGAACCATTACGGTGCTTTGCAATTCTTACATGCGTTTCTCCTTTATTGCTTTCACCCATTTCATTGGCAGTAATATTGTAATACTCCGGGCGATAGAGGAACATTACCATATCCGCATCCTGCTCAATAGCACCAGACTCTCTCAAATCACTTAACTGCGGCATCTTATCGCCTTCTTTTCTTTTCTCTACTTCACGGCTTAACTGGCTTAATGCTATGATAGGTATACCCAATTCTTTCGCAAGGCCTTTCAGGTTTCTTGAAATGGTACTGATTTCCTGCTCACGATTTGAGCTGCGTTTATCGCCGGTGCCGCTCATCAATTGCAGGTAGTCTATAATAACCAGCCCAACATTATGTTTATTTTTAAGCCTTCGGCATTTTGCTCTTAATTCAAATATGTTTAAGGCAGGGGTATCGTCTATAAAGATGGGCGCATTTTGCAGGCGCTGTATACCATTGCGGTATAGCTGTTCCATTTCATGCTGCTCCATTTTACCTCTTGCAATCTTTTCAAGCCATATTTCGCTTTCAGCACTTAAAATACGTTGCACAAGTTGCGCGGAACTCATTTCAAGACTAAAAAAAGCAATCGGTGTTGGCTTGGTAGGATGAAGCGCCGCATTACGGGCAAGGTTAAGCGCAAAAGCTGTTTTACCTACTGAAGGGCGGGCTGCAAGGATGACCAGGTCTGTTGGCTGCCAGCCATAGGTAATCCTGTCAAGCGATGCAAAGCCACTCGGCGCGCCGGTAATATCTTCCTGGCGGTTGCGCATATCTTCAATACGCTGAATGGTTTTTACCAATACCGCATCAATACTGTCGAAGTTTTTGCGCAGGTGATTATTGGTGATGTCGAAAAGTTTGCTTTCAGCCTCGTCAAGCAAATCAAATACATCAGTGGAATCTTCATAAGCATCACTGATGATTTCTCCACTTATGCGGATAAGGTCTCGCTGAATAAATTTTTGCAGAATAATACGTGCATGCGTTTCTATATTAGCCGAAGAAACCACCGAGCTGGTAAGTTTGGTAACATAGTACGGACCTCCTATCAGTTCTAATTCTTCTTTTGTTTTTAATTCTTCTACAACCGTTAATAAATCGATAGGCATACTTTTTTGTGCCAGGTTTTGCATGGCGCGGAAAATACGCTGATGAGCATCTACATAAAAACACTCAGGTTTCAATATTTCAACAACCGTATCAAAAGCCGTTTTTTCAAGCATAATCGCGCCTAACACTGCCTCTTCAAGGTCCCTTGCCTGTGGTGGTATTTTGCCATACACCATTGTGCTGAGGTCGAGGGTACTTTTACGGCGGGCTTTACGGTCTTTATTCAGATTAGTAAGGGGTTCCATTAAAAAAATTTATATATAGAGTAATCGTTTTAAAAGTTGGTTTTTTAAGGTTAGCCAGCATGTCATTAATCTCACCATTCTTTATCTTCTATTACCCTCATATTAAAATAACATTAACTGAATGTTACCAAAGTTTGTCGGGATGGCGAATTTAAGGTCATTGATTTTTGATATCCAAATTTACTTTGGCTATTTTTTTATTCTAAAATATTAACATGCTTTTCAACAGCTTTTCCCTACTTATGCACTGTATAAATTTGTTTATACACAATTTAGCAAAAAAATGCGCCCTTCCTTTGTATTAATCCACAGGTATTGTTAATAATAAATACCTAGCTTTTTTTTGGCGGCGTTAAATAAATAACAGTATGGCATTTCAGCGATTTTATATGCTCTTTATCAATTTAATTATCTTTGCCGGCGCTCGTTTAGGGGCTAAATGAAACAGCATTAAATATTATGACTATCAGCTATAATTGGCTTTCTACGTATTTACCGGTAAAAATTGAACCAGAAAGGCTTTCGATTATATTAACTTCTCTCGGGCTTGAGGTGGAGAACTTTGAACCTTACGAAGAAATTAAAGGCAACCTCGAAGGATTGGTGATAGGATATGTTACAGAAGTAGAGAAACATCCTAATGCAGATAAACTAAGGGTAACAAAAGTAGATACAGGTAAAGGAGATTTACTCCAGGTGGTATGTGGCGCGCCCAATGTTGCAGCAGGTCAAAAGGTAATTGTAGCACCGGTTGGTTCCACTATTTATCCCATAAAAGGCAACCCTGTTACCATGAAGGTAGCAACGATAAGGGGTATAGAAAGTTTTGGTATGATTTGCGCCGAAGATGAAGTGGGCATCAGCGATAATCATGCAGGTATAATGATACTGAATGATGATGCGGTACAGGGCACGCCGGTAGCTGATTATATTAAGCCGCAAAAAGACTGGATTTACGAAATAGGATTAACGCCCAACCGTATGGACGCCATGAGCCACCTTGGTGTTGCCAAAGACGTTTGCGCTTATTTAACGGTGCACGACCATCAAAACCATTTTGTACAATACCCGTATAAAGAAGATTTTAAAAAAGATACCAATGCCCCGGCATTTGATATTATTATAAAAAATACGGAAGCCTGCCAGCGCTATAGCGGCGTGTATATTGAAAATGTAACCATAAAAGAAAGCCCGGACTGGCTGAAGCAACGGTTAAAATCTATCGGCATTCGTTCTATCAATAATATAGTAGACATCACGAATTTTATTTTGCACGAAACAGGGCAGCCTTTGCATGCATTTGACGCGGATAAGATAAAGGAGAGAAAAGTGATTGTGCAAAATCTTGCAGCAGGAACAACATTTATAACCCTGGATGAAAAAGAAAGAAAGCTGAATGCTGAAGATTTAATGATTTGCGATGGAAACGGAACGCCTATGTGTTTTGGTGGTGTATTTGGCGGATTGAACAGCGGCGTAACAGCCAGCACAAAAAATATATTTCTTGAAAGCGCGTGGTTTAACCCGATTGTAATACGCAAAACATCTTTCAGGCATAATTTGCGTACAGATGCCGCAGCACGTTTTGAAAAAGGGGTTGATATCAGCAATACCGTTAACGTATTGAAACGGGCGGCAATGCTTATTAAAGAATTATCCGGGGGAGCTATCGCATCAGGTGTTATTGATGTTTATCCTGATCCTCAACCACAAAAACGCATTACACTCACCTACGCATATCTTAAAAAATTAAGCGGTAAAGTATATAACCCGGAAACAGTTGAAGATATTCTTACCGTATCAGGTTTTAAAATAGTGAGCAATACGGCTGAAGCCATTGTTGTGGATGCGCCTTACAGCAAACCTGATATTGAATTGCCTGCTGATGTGGTGGAAGAAGTAATGCGTATAGATGGTTATGATAATGTGGAGATTCCGCAAAGCATATTCATAAGCCCGTCTGTGGAAGCATTGGGTTTTCAGAACGCGTTTAAAGAAAAGATCGCCAATTATCTTTCAGGCAATGGCTTTTACGAAATTTTCACCAACTCAATCACCAACAGCGCATATTTTTCGGAAGAAGTATTGCAAACAAGTGTAAAGATGCTTAACAGCCTAAGTGCTAACCTGAATATTATGCGCACCTCAATGCTGGAAACAGGGTTGGAATGCATGCTGCATAATCTTAACAGGAAAAACAATAACCTGCTGTTGTATGAATTTGGCAAAGTATATGCAAGTTCCGGTGTTGGAAAATATATTGAAACAGAAAAACTTAGTCTGTACGTAACCGGTATAACGCGGGAGGCATCCTTGAAACACAAAGATGAAAAGAGTGATGTTTACTACCTGAAAGGCATAGCCGAAAATATTTTACAACTTGCCGGCGTTGAAAAATATACTATTGGTATAGTTAAGGCAACACAAATGCAATATGCGCTGCAAATAAAACAGGGAGATAAATTACTGGTATCATTAGGGCTGGTAGAAAATACGGTTACCAAAAAGTTTGATATAAAACAGCCGGTGTATTATGGTGAAATTGAATGGCAGGTATTATGCGCTTTGGCGGCAAAACAAAAGCCAGGCTATAAGGAAATACCCCGCTTTCCGGCAGTACAAAGAGATTTGGCAATTGTAATTGATAAGAACCTGTCGTTTGAAAAAGTTGAGCAGTCTGTTGCCAAAGCCGGCATAAAGAAATTACAATCCCTGAAACTGTTTGATTTATTTGAAAGTGATAAATTGGGAAAGGATAAAAAATCATTTGCAGTTAACTTTACCTTTATTGATACGGAAAAAACATTGACTGATACAGAGATTGATGGCATGATGCAGAAAATAATGAAAACATTTGAGCAGGATTTGTCAGCCGAAATAAGGAAATAACGATAATAATACGCATGCAATATGAGCGATATAGAAGCACATATAAGCCGGGTGAATGATAAGCTGCAGGTGTTGATGAAATTATACGCCACGCTTGAAAAGGAAAATGAAAAACTTAAGCAGCAGCTTGAGCAAAAAGAACATGTGGAAAAAACCACAGAAGAAAAGGTAAAAAAATTGCAGCAACAGGTGGAAATAGCAACAGCGGTTTCAGGCGTGCAGGATGATAAAAATAAAACAGACCTTGAAAAAAGAATCAATGCTTATATAAAAGAGATAGACCAATGTATAGCCATGCTTCAAAACCAATAACTATATTCTTTTAACGAGCCGCATTCTCAGTTCTTCTTTATCATTGGAAATTTCAAGTGTATAAACGCCATAAGGAAGGTCATTCAGGCCCTTCCAGTAATAGGTTTTCTGGTTAGGCGGAATGTTTGTATCCAGCATGCTGCAAACTTTCCCTTTTTCATCTTTGAGCACCGCTTTAAGGCAGGATGAAGTATCATCTTCAAGCTCAAAAATCAGGGTATCAATAAATACCAGTGATTTTAGTTTTGCAGGCATACAATTTAGGGTTTCATAATACGGATGTTTTTACCTAACCTGAAAAGGTTACTTTTGATAAACGTAAAATTCTGCATTTTATGTTGACAAATTGTTCATAATGCCATACAATAACCGAAATATGGATCAACTCATTGCCATAAACGTACCAATAGGAGACAGAACATATCGTATTAAGATAGCCACCAATGATGAAGAGCAGGTTAGAAAAACCCTGAAAATCATCAACGATAAGATTATAGAATTCAAGACTGAATTTGCAGGAAAAGATATGCAGGACTATATTTCAATGGTATTGCTTTGGTATGCTACACAATTGCAGAGTGGAAAGGCAAATGTGCTGGAAAACGATTTTTCTGAAGCATTAAAAAAGATGGAAAAGCAGTTGGATAAGGCATTGGGTATTTAACAAAAATCAATTAAAAGGTATTTATTAAACTTTAATACAAAGCACCGTCTTTTTTGACGATGCTTTGTATATGCTGGGTGTAATAGCCAGGGTGGTAAACTCCTGGTAGGGGTTTTGCCATACCCCGCTCACATATTTATCTTTCAGCCTGCCGCTTACCACATCTATTTTGCCATTGGTTTGCGCGTTAGGGTCAATGGCATTGTATTTAAACAGCAGCCCGCTCAGCGTAATTATATTTTTTTGGCGGGTAATTATAGAACAGGCTGTCGTGCACATGCGGGTGCCGCAGGCTGGCGGTACTATTAAATTTACCGGTGAAAATGGTTTTATACAATTCCGAAAATATGCCCGGCTCTATCAGGGTACTGTCGTGCAGGGTAACGCCGTTAAAAGTTTTGGGCTCGGTAAAATCAAAAGCATAATCAAGCAATAAGCCGGTAGGCACACGGTTAGCTTCCAGCAAGCCAAATACGTTATTGGCATAAGTGCGGTAATTGCTGTTTACATCAGCATAGGAAGGCAGGGTAAAAGTAGTATCCCCGCCGCCGGACAGAGGAGTGAATTGCGCAAAACAGTTGAATGAAAGGATTAGACCAATAAAATGAAGTAGCAACTTTTTCATAACAATGCTTTTAAAGGTTATAGTATAAGTTTAATAAACAATATCAAAGCGCCCTTCGCGAATTTCCACTTTCTCTCCACTTTCCTTATCCGTAGCATCAAACCAGAAATGCCCCGATAAAACTCTTTGTACAGGATCGTGTTTGGTAATAGTTAATTGCCCAGAATCGGATCCAGAAATGGTATATATTTTAGGCAAATTATCATAGTTGCCATTCGCTTTACCCTTTCCGGTTCCTAATGAATAGGAAAATCCTTCTTCTAAAAATAAGCTGTCGGTATAAATTCTTACAGACTCATTTCCTTCAGATTTCCAGTCAGTTGCAGGGATCCCCAAAAACCACCCCCCCTTCACCTGTTCCCAGGTTTACATACTGGCAATATAATCCCGGTCTTCCGTTTCCGTCTCTTGGTACAAACACTTTACCGTTCACTTTGCAGCCAAAGGTATTGGCGCCGGTAGTGGTTTCGGGCGGGAGCTCAAACCTGTCTTTTTTGCAACGGGAGGATAGCAGCAACAGGGAAAACAGGAAGCAGAACAGTAAAAAGGAATAGTGTTTCATGATCAAAATATTTTTCAGTAATAAGGTATTATAATAAAGCTAATGATTTAGCTGAATGCCGGCAATGGTAAAATAATATCCCGGCAACTAATATAGCGAGTTGCAGGAATCAGAACGCTAAATAAAAAAGCACCGCCTTTTTAAGCGATGCTTTACTTAGGAAAAATAGCTATGATTAATTATTCGCAAATTTTGTCCACCCCTTGTGCCAGCCTGCATATTCACCTGCCGGGGCTATTGCGCCTATAAAATTTACAGCAGTAATAAAACTTCTTGCAGTAATAACCGGATCGTCAAAATAGGTAAATGATGTTTTTCCACTTTGATCTACAAGTATGGAGGATGCATTACCAAAAGGAATAAAGTCGGGGCTTGAATAATCAAAAGCACGTGTGTATAAATTATCAGTACTTTCCAGAATCCTGTTTTTAAAGTGGTCTGTTAAAAACCAGCTTTTAATAAATTCAGGAGTAGCGCCTGTTACATCTGTATTAGATCCTTTGGCATAGTTTACCGCAGCTTTGCAACCAGCCACAATCACACTTCTTATTCTGAGTGTACTGTCCATTATATTTCTGTCTGTTGCCCTTCCTGTTGTAGCATCAATGAATATACCCGTTGGCCATCCTAAAAACACAGAATTAAATATTGAGATAGAGGAGTTTCTCCTGATTTGAGCGCCTGCAAGATAATTGCTGTTACCCACATTATTCAATGTAGCCAATGGCCCTACAGAAGTAATATTTGAAAATACAGCCCTGGTTTGCGGGGCTACTGTTGAACCGGCAGAATTGTTATCGCTTTCAAATGATTCTGATTTTGAAATATCTGCAATCAGGGAATCACGCACAATTAATCCAAATTGCACAGTTCCGCTAAAGCCATTATCCGTATCAAAATCATCATCCTGTGTTTTATAGGCAATAAGATATTTACAGTTTACCGTACCGCCAAACCATTCATAGGCATCATCTTTTGCATAAGAAACCTGTATATGATCTATAGTGGTTCCGCTGCCCACTGCTGCCAATGTTAAACTGTTTACTTCTTTATCGGGTTGATATGCATAACCTGCATATTCAATTCTTACATACTGCAATGTTCCGCTGTTGTCAGCGTCATCTGGTGTGGTACCGCCGCCTGCAAGGCCATCGCCATTGGCGTTATTAATGCCGCCTTCTACTTCCATAATCCCCTGTCCACCACCAGTGCCGCTGAATGCTGTGTTTACATTTGCCTTACCGCAAAGTACAATACCGCCCCAGTCGCCGGAACGCGGATCAGGAGACGAGCTTGTAAAAACAATAGGTTCATCCTGTGTACCTTTTGCTTCAATTTTTGAACTACGTGTAATTACGAGCGCCGCCACATTAGTTCCTTTATAATCACCTTTTACGGTTGCACCTGCTTCAACGGTAAGCGTTGCCCCATCAGCTATATAAACAATGCCTGAAATAATATTTTCGTCTGCTTTTTTCAGCGTAATGTCTTTGGTTATACGACCGGTTAGTGTTACAGTAGATCCGCTGCCACTTCCATTCCCGTTTCCATTTCCGCTTCCGCTACCATCCATTTCAATTTTACGGCAACCGGCTGTCGTCAATATTATTGCCACCGCAGCCAATAGTGTTAGTTGTTTCATGTATTTACTATTTGTTGTTTGAAGATTTTATAAACTGTAATTAAATGTTACGCCAAAAGTTGTTCCCCATTTGCGTGAAAAACGAATAGGGTCTTTATCTTTTTGAAAGCTTGTTTTATCATCAGTATTCTGGTAGAAATACTGTGTTTGGTTTAAGATGTCTGAAATATTCAATCTTATTTCCGCTTTATTTTTAATGAGCTTTTTTGCTAACTGAAAATCAAGAATTGGTCTTGCGGCTTCATATATATCTGGTGAACCGGCACCTGCGGAAATATCTCCCACAAGGTATATGCGTTCACCTATCTGGTTAAATAACAGTGTTGCAGTAATGCCCGGTTTTTCCAGATCATACATCAAACCAAGATTAACAGTATAAGGTGATTGTCCCTGCAAAGATCTTTTCAGGTTAAGTCCTTTATCTTCTACCCTGCTGTATATGTATGCAGCATTTGCCTGGAACGTGAAGTTTTTAAGCGCATTTACAAAATCAAGCTTTTTTCGTATTTCCAGTTCTGCACCGTACGACTGCGCTTTCTCCGGGTTTTGATAATTGAATGTGCTTGCACCCCCACTGCCGGCATTAAATATTTGCTCAATAGGGTTAGCGAAATATTTATAAAAAGCGCCAGCAGAAAATATTTCACCTGCACGCGGGTAAAACTCATACCTGATATCGGCGTTGGAAACCTTTGTGCGTTTTAATGCAGGATTACCCTGTATAGAAGCGTTCAATTCAAAATCATACAGGTTTAAAAAGGCAAGCTCTCTTAGCTCCGGCCTGATAACCGTTTGCGAACCTGATAACCGAAGATTGGTTTTGCCGTTTAATTTCAATGTTGCATTCAAGCCCGGTAAAAAGTCGTTTACTTTTGAATGAGTATATCTTGGGTCACTGGTTTTTGTACTGCCCACAAGCTGATCGTAATTTTCTACACGCAAACCCCAAACCACACGCAGCAGCGGTGAAAATTGATTATCAAACTGAATATAGCCGGCATTGAGAATTGTATTAGCGAGATAACGGAAATTGGTTCCTTTAATAATATCAAAAGCAAATTTGTTACTGTTGCCTGCAGCATCTCCAAAATTTTCAGGAGCAAACACCTGGCCGGCAGGTAACCGGCGCAATGCAGCATTATCTACCGGCAGGTAAACTGAAAAAGGTTTGGCATCATACAAACGGTCTTTTATTTGCAGCATATAGCCGCCCTTCACTGTTTGCTTTTGGTTAAACAGGTTGAAATTATAATTCAGATCGCCGCCTGCAGTATATATATAATCATTGAGCGTTTGGTAGATCCTGCTGCCGCTTTCCTGCGAAAGAGAGTTTCCTATGGCAAGAAGGTAAGGCTCCTGTGAGCCGATAGTTTGTGTATATAATATTCTCCGCTGGTCAGGAGTATAAGCATCCAGGATATTGAATGAACCATACCATTTTAATTTTAAAGGAGTGGCTAAACTATGCTCACCTATTGCCTGAACAGTAAAGAAAGTATTTTGCCTGAATTTGATTTCAGCTCCATACATATTATCATTACGAACATTACTTACCCCGGAGCGGTTAGTAATAAAGTTGGTAGTATTAACATTCAAAACAGACTTAACAGAAATTTTGTTGAGTGAATTAAGCTGCATGGTTAAACTGCCTAATGCACCCCAGCTAATATCCTGTGAATATTTGTCATCATTATAATTATAATCAACAGAAACATTTTGCTGATCTATGGAATTTAGCCTGTTTAGTAATTTCTGGTAACGGTTGGTTTTATTGTATACAACACTTAATACGCCCCCGGTTTTTTTACCAAATAATGTGGTATTCAATCCACCATTTACCTGGAAGGATGTATTAAACGGTGCATTGCCTTTTGCACCGGTCCATGAATTTTTCATAGACTTACCGATAGCTGTTTTATCGGCAGCAGATAATTCATCAAACTGCGATTTGGTGGTATAGGTAGCCGGTAAGCTGCGATAGCCATCATCAACACCCAGCCAGTCGAGTTTACCGCCCGGTACTTTATAAAAATCTTTACCTATAGTTTGAGTATTAAAACCCGTACCCACCTGTACATTAAAAAAACGCTTCGCAGGTACATCTTTGGTATTAATCTGTATCAAGCCACCAGCCCACTCACCGGGAAGCTCCGGAACAAATGCTTTATTGATAACGATATTATCTACAATCTGCGCTGGGAACATATCGAAAGAAAAAGCTTTACGGTCAGGTTCTGTACTGGTAAGTAATATACCGTTCAGCATAGCCTGGTTATACCTGTCTGCCAGTCCTCTCACTACCACAAACCTGTTTTCCTGCAGGCTCACTCCCGGTATGCGTTTCAATACTTCTCCGGTATTCCTGTCCGGGCTTCTGCGAATGCTTTCCGCTGAAATAACAGAAGCTACGGTATTTGTATTTTTTTGAAATTGTATAGCAGAAGAAACTGTTTCCATTCTTGCGCTGGATTTTTTTGCTGTTACCACAATGCCTTCTAAGTCTTTTGCTTTTACACTTATTACTACATTCAGTTCATTAACCTGTCCGCTAATCACTTCTACATCGGTAATGATTTTGTTTTCATATCCAACAGCAGAAAAATCAAGTTCATATTTTTTACCTGCGCTAAGCGATAATATATATATACCTTCTATATCTGTAACAGTTCCGGAAGCGCCTGCCGCCTTTACCGTAACACCTGATACCGGTTCATTTTTTTCATTTATTACCTTACCGGATAGCGTAACTGTTTGAGCCTGAATAAATGAGAAAGAAAATAGAAAAATAAGAACCGCGCAATATTGTAGCTTTACCTGCATACCAGAATTTTCGGCAAAGGAATACAGCATACATTACCGGATAATTACCGGGAGGTTAAGAGTGCGTTACCGGAATATTACCTGAATGTTACGACGGTGTAAAAGATGTGTATTGAAAACCGCTCAATGTTAAGAAATCATTAAGTATAAAAATATTTGGCCGACCGCAAATGTTAAAACTATTTTTGCCCAAAATTTTCGTGCATGATTAACTCTATAATGAAGCTCTTTTTACCTAAAGACAGGATTTTTTACCAGTTGTTTGAAGATGTTGCATCCAAAGTATTAGAGATGGCAAGGAAATTAAGAGAATTGATGCATGAACCGGATTACGATAAAAGATCGGCCATTGCTTCACAAATTGAAGAGCTGGAGCACGTGAATGACGATCTTACGCACAAAATTTTTACCGAGTTAGGCAGAAATTTCATTACTCCTTTCGACAGGGAAGATATACACTACCTTGCTTCCGCACTGGATGATATAGCGGATTATATTCACGCATCTTCCAAAAAAATAAAATTTTACAAGGTTAACCCTAATGAACAGGGCATGCAAAAATTTGCTGACCTGATTGTTGCCGGCGCCGAACACATCAATATAGCGGTGCATGAACTGCGCAATATGAAAAATCTCCGGCAGATTACTGAATCGCTGGTAAAAATCAACAGCATAGAAAACCAGGCAGATGATATTTTTGATATGAGCATTGAAAGATTATTTGAAATGGAGCCTGATGCCAAAGAAGTGATAAAGAAGAGAGAAATATACCAGGTGCTTGAAATTGCCACGGATAAATGTGAGGATGCAGCAAATGTAATTGAATCTATCATTGTTAAATACGCGTAATGTTTGAAAGCCTGATAACATTATCACAACCTTCCATTCGTATCATTATCAGATTTTCAAACCTGTTTGTATGACCTTGTTAGTAATCATTATAGTTCTTGCGCTTATCTTCGATTATATTAATGGATTTCATGATGCCGCTAATTCTATAGCTACTATCGTATCCACAAAAGTGCTTACACCATTTCAGGCGGTATTATGGGCTGCCTTATTCAACTTTATTGCTTTTTTTATTTTTAAAGATCACGGTGTTGCAAATACTATTGCCAAAACGGTTAAGGAAAGCTATATCACCTTACAGGTAATTTTAGCAGGGCTTTCGGCAGCTATCATCTGGAACCTGCTTACCTGGTGGTTTGGTATTCCCTCATCTTCATCGCATACGCTTATTGGTGGTTTTGCAGGCGCTGCCATAGCACATGCCGGCTTTCAATCAATTAATATAGCACCGGTTTTACAAATCGTAGCATTTATACTTCTTGCGCCGCTTATAGGTATGATCATGGCATTTATCATATCGCTCTGGTTTATTAATTCCTTCAGGAAAAGTATATGGCCAAAGATTTTTTCGTTATGCGTGCTGCTTGTTGTAATCATTATTTTATACAACACTATGGAATTTGATCCGGCAAAACTTACTTCTCATTATAACAGCTATATACTTAAAGTAATCTTCCATTCGAATAACTTCAAGATGGTGCTCATTGGGTTTATCATGACGGTGATGTGTATTTTTACCCTTTACCTCAGCCGGCTGAATGCGCATAAATCCACAGTTTGGTTTAAACGTTTGCAATTAGTTTCTTCAGCAGCCTTCAGTATTGGGCACGGTGGTAATGATGCGCAAAAAGTAATGGGTATAATTACGGTTGCTTTAATTGCCCACGGCAACATACAGGAGTTTGAGCAAATGCCTACATGGGTACCCATTTCCTGTTATACCGCTATTGCGTTCGGTACATTGAGCGGTGGCTGGAAAATTGTAAAAACCATGGGCAGCCGCATTACCAAGGTAACGCCTTTTGAAGGTGTTGCAGCCGAAACTGCAGGCGCCATTACACTCTTTCTTACAGAACATCTTAAAATACCGGTAAGTACCACGCATACCATTGCAGGATCCATTATGGGTGTGGGCGCCACTAAAAGATTATCTGCCGTGCGCTGGGGCGTAACGGTTAACTTACTTTGGGCATGGATAATTACCATTCCCATCAGTGCATTAATGGCAGGATTGATATATTATATCTCTCATTTCTTTTTTTGATAATTAGCTGTTTTCATATTAGGCAAAACAGGGTATCTTCGCCCCCGCTATATTTTTATTAAACAGTAATAAATAAAGGGAGTTAACTGATGAAAGGTATTATCCTTGCGGGAGGGTCTGGTACCCGCCTGCATCCCATTACATATGCTATCAGCAAGCAGATTATGCCTGTGTATGATAAGCCTATGATATATTATCCATTATCAACCCTGATGCTTGCGGGTATACGCGATATTTTAATCATTTCTACGCCGCACGATTTACCGCAATTCAAAAAATTGTTTAGCGATGGCAGCCAGTTAGGGTTGGATTTTTCTTATGCGGAACAAGCTGTTCCAAACGGATTAGCGCAGGCTTTTGTTATTGGCGAATCATTTATCGGCAAAGAAAAAGTAGCGCTTGTTTTAGGAGATAATATTTTTTATGGTGCAGGACTTGGCCGCCAGCTCAGTGGCAATAGCAATCCGGATGGTGGTATAGTATATGCTTACCAGGTAAGCGACCCGGAAAGATATGGCGTGGTGGAATTTGATGAAAACATGAATGCACTTTCTATTGAAGAAAAGCCTGCTAAACCCAAAAGCAATTACGCTATACCAGGCATATATTTTTACGATAATGATGTAATCCGTATCGCCAAAAATTTAAAGCCATCACCAAGAGGTGAATATGAAATTACAGATATAAACAGGGAATATCTTCAGGAAGGAAAATTGAAAGTTTCTGTGCTTGACAGGGGAACAGCCTGGTTAGATACGGGAACATTTGATTCACTGATGCAGGCATCTTTATTTGTGCAGGTAATTGAGCAGCGGCAGGGAATAAAAATTGCCTGTATTGAAGAAATAGCTTACAGAAAAGGATTTATAAATAAAGAACAATTACAAAAAATTGCACAACCCCTTATTAAAAGCGGTTACGGCGAATATTTGTTGAACTTAGTATCTTGAGATAAATTTTTATTCAACATGAAAAAAATTTTGGTAACGGGTGGCTGCGGCTATATAGGCTCACATACAATTGTTGATTTAATCAATAATGGGTTTGATGTAATATCTATTGATGACAATTCCCGTTCTTCTACTTTTTTATTAGAAGGTGTTGAAAAAATCACCGGTAAAAAAGTGAAAAACTATAAAGTTGATTTATGTGATTTTAATGATACGAACGCAGTATTTGAAGAGAATGAAGATATAGCAGGCATTATTCATTTTGCGGCATATAAGGCAGTTGGAGAATCAGTTCAAAAACCATTAATGTATTTTGAAAATAATCTCCTGTCTTTAATCAACCTGTTAAAGTGTGTTGAGAATTTCAAAATACCATATTTCGTTTTCTCATCTTCCTGCACAGTATATGGTAACCCTGACAGTATTCCCGTTACTGAAGAAACACCCACCAAACCGGCAGAATCTCCCTATGGTTATACCAAACAAATGGGCGAACAGATTATTGGCGAGTTTACTAAGGCGAATAAGGGTACCAAATGTATTTTGCTGAGATATTTCAACCCGGCGGGCGCACACTCTTCTGCGCTTATCGGTGAATTACCGATTGATAAACCACAAAATCTTGTGCCTGTTATTACTCAAAGTGCTATTGGCAAAATACCGGGCATTACAGTTTTTGGCGACAAATATTCAACAAGAGACGGTTCTTGTGTAAGAGATTTTATTCACGTATCAGATCTTGCACATGCGCATACGCTGGCGCTGGAATTTCTTATCAATAATAAAAACACAGCAAACCCGGAAATATTTAATCTTGGTACAGGAGAAGGTATAACCGTACTGGAAACCATTAAAGCTTTTGAAAAAGTTACGGGCATTAAATTAAACTATACTATCGGGGCCAACCGCCCGGGAGATGTTATTGCCATATATGCCAATAATGATAAAGCCAAATCTGTTTTAGGGTGGCAACCTTTATATAACCTTGAAGATATACTGGGAACTGCCTGGAAATGGGAACAGAAGTTGAAAGAGGATGAAAAATTATTTACAGGAAAAAATATACAGTTGAATTAATCCATATTTTGCGCAACTAAAGAAATTTTTATGCTGAAAGAAATACAGGTAAGCGGACAAAAAGATACAAGAAGCGGTTTTGGTGATGGAATTTATGAATTGGGAAAAAAGAACCCAAACGTGGTAGCGCTTACTGCCGATCTTGCCGGCTCCATGAAACTTAATGCGTTTATTAAAGATTTCCCTGACAGGTTTATACAGTGCGGCATAGCCGAGGCTAATATGATAGGTATTGCGGCAGGTTTAACTATTGGCGGTAAAATTCCTTTTACCACTACTTTCGCCAACTTTTCAACCGGGCGTGTATACGACCAGATACGCCAGTCTGTGGCTTATTCAAATAAAAATGTAAAAATTTGCGCCTCCCATGCAGGTTTAACATTGGGTGAAGATGGCGCTACCCACCAGATACTGGAAGATATAGGTTTGATGAAAATGTTGCCGGGAATGACTGTAATAGTTCCCTGCGACTATAATCAAACTAAAGCGGCTACGATTGCTATAGCAGACTTTGTTGGCCCGGTATACCTGCGCTTTGGCAGACCCGTTTGGCCCATTTTTACCGCTGCCGATCAAAAATTTGAGATTGGAAAAGCGCAGTTTTTTTCTGAAGGTACAGATGTATCCATTTTTGCCTGCGGGCATATGGTATGGAAAGCTATTGAAGCCGGTATAATATTACAGGATAAAGGGCTAAGTGTGGAAGTAGTGAATATACACACCATTAAGCCTTTGGATGAGGAAGCAATAATCAAATCCATACGCAAAACCAAATGCGCGGTAACTGTTGAAGAGCACAATATTATCGGTGGTTTAGGTGACGCTGTTGCACAGGTAGCTGTAAAGAATTTTCCTATACCAATTGAATATGTTGGAACCAAAGATACTTTTGGAGAAAGTGGCAAACCGCTGGAGCTGTTGAAAAAGTATGGTTTGGATACTCCTGATATTGTTGCCGCTGCTGAAAGAGTAATTAAGCGCAAATAACATTTGCAAATTTTTGATGCATGGGTAACAGCCATTCCGATGACATTTTATTATTGCAGGAATTTCGTAATCCGGCCACAAAGGAAAAAGCTTTCACTGCCATTTTAAAAAAATACCAGGAAAAGCTTTACTGGCATATACGCCGCCTTGTTGTTCAGCATGAAGATGCCAATGATGTTTTACAAAACGTATGCATTAAAGTATGGAATGGATTGGAGAATTTCCGGGAAGACTCCCAATTGTATACCTGGCTGTACAGAATTGCCACGAATGAATCTCTCACTTACCTGGAGCAACTAAAAAGAAAATCTTCCGTATCAATTGATAATGAAGAAAGTCCGGTAGCAGCTAAACTACAGGCTGAAAAAGATTTTGATGCTAATAAAGCTGAGTGGAAGCTTCAGATGGCAATACAGCAACTTCCTGAAAAACAGAGACTTGTATTCAATCTCCGCTATTATGATGAGATGCCTTATGAAGAGATGAGCAAAGTTTTAGATACTTCTGAAGGAGCTTTAAAAGCCAGTTATCATCATGCAGTAAAAAAGATAGAGGATTTTATACTTAATCATTAAACCATTAGGCTATAACTTAGTCTTAACAATCTATGAAACAAGCCCTTGATATAGTAGCAGAATTGAAAGAAATAAGTGCATTGGTTGCAGGTATTGAAAAAAACAATCTTTTTTCAGTACCTGAAGGCTATTTCTCTGAATTTCCCGAAAAAATATTGAAGCATATATATAATAACGGTATTTATTCTTCTGCGAAAGAAGAAATAGAAATACTTTCACCATTCCTGGCGTCATTAAAACACAATCAACCTTTTTCCTTACCAGATAATTATTTTGACAACCTGAAAAGTCAGATTTCCACAGAAGAGGAAACATTAACCCCTGTTCGCTCAATATCTTCAAAAAGCAAATGGATAAAATATGCGGTTGCCGCTGCCATAACCGGGTTTATTGGTATAAGCGCTATTTTTTTTATAAATAATAATTTTACTAAAAACCATTCTGGTGTTGCTGCTGCACAAAATAACAAGCACACTGATGATGATTTTAACAAGATATCGGATGATGCCCTTGAAGGATATCTTTCCGGTATGCCGGAAAAATCTGCGTCTATCGACAGTGTTGAAACCACATTTTATGATGTTGCAGTTTTAGATCTTGATGACAAAAGGTTATCCAATATTTTACATGAAATTCCTGATGAAGACTTGATAGTTTATGCTCAGGATCCCAGCCTTGACATATCGTTATAGGTTACGTTTTATTAAAAACTTTAATCCGAAAAATAATATTCATTGAAGCCATAATTTTTTAAATATTTTTCCGTGAAAAAAATTTTTATACTTTTTGGATTTATTACATTTGCAACCTTGCTAACTCATGCGCAGGTTATTGAACCGGAAAAAGGTGAAAGAATAAAATCTCTTGAGATTGCATATTTTACCCGGCAACTGCAACTTACTCCTGAAGAGGCTGAAAAATTTTGGCCGGTTTTTAACCAGTATAGGAAAGAACTTAAAGCAGGAATTATGGAAAGTGCTGGCGCGGATCAACTGGATAAGGAGCAGAAAATTCTGGATATAAGAAAAAAATATAAAAAGAGTTTTGCCACTGTTTTAGATAATGAAAGAGCCCAAAAATTCTATAATGCCGAGGATAGATTTAAAATGCTGGTGAAGAAAGAAATGAATAACAGGCTAAAAGAAAGAGGAGCCGGCAGGCAAAGAAGATAAACCGACAAATGATTTTTTAAATACAAAATATTTTACCTAATTTTAACTTGGTGTTTTTCATAGGTTAGCAACGGCTGGCTCTTTCTAGGGCTGGCCTTATTTTTTTTATCCCTGTTTCTACATTAGCCGCTTCTCTCGCCCTTAGGTAATAAATAAGCCTTGCTTATTTATTTTACAGGTATATATATTATTTGAAAGACAATATTCATTCACGTAAATACCAGATTTTAGCCCACTTCAACTCAAGGTATATTAGCATTATAAATTTTTCATAACGATTACCGATCCATGATCGTATTATATTCTCAAATACGTAATGCCAATTTTTATAATAAAATGAATTGCTGAAATTTGTTTTTGACTTAAGGTGATGCCATTAAAAATGAATATTACCCATGCGGGCTTTACATAAAAAATGAGTATAAAATTTGAAAAGATGGATTTGTTCAGTAGTTTGATGGATAAAAATGAAAACCTCCTTCCGCACGATGGAATAGTGCAGTATTATGGCAGGTTATTCTCAAAAGAAAAAGCAGATTACTATTTAAAATCACTACTTGATACTATCGCATGGCGAAATGATGAAGCTGTTATATTCGGGAAGAAGATAATTACCAAAAGAAAAGTGGCGTGGTATGGTGATAAACCTTTTGAGTATACTTATTCTAACATAATAAAAATTGCCTTGCCGTGGACGAATGACCTGCTTGATCTGAAAGATATAACAGAGCAGGAAAGTGGTGAAACATTCAATTCCTGTTTGCTTAACCTGTATCATAATGGAGATGAGGGTATGTCCTGGCATAGTGATGGAGAGCCCGATTTAAAAAAAGATGGTACTATAGCGTCCTTAACTTTCGGAGCAGAGCGAAAATTTGCTTTCAAACATAAACAAACTAAACAAAAGATTGAGTTACTGCTTGAACACGGCAGTCTTTTAATGATGAAAGGTATCACGCAAACGCATTGGTTGCATCGTTTGCCTCCAACCAAACTGGTAAGTAAGCCAAGAGTGAATCTAACATTCAGAACTATTGTTGGGTAATATAGAATTTTATGATATGCTATACAATCTATTGTAAATTCAAGTATTTTACTATGAATTTGGAAGTAGATGAAACACCTTAAAACTAAACCATATATTCTTTTTATTCCTGTAATAATCATTGTTTTTATAGCCTTTATTGATGAAATAAAAGCAGGAGATTTTCATTTTATTGGGTCGGAGCAGGCTTTGGGCAACACAATATTTTATTGTTTTTTAATTGTGCAGCTTTCCTCCCTCTATACATTATATACCTTTACAAAAAAGCTTTTATATTCTTCAGTTCTCACTTGGATACATACCGTACTAACAATTGCATTTGTTTTTATTTTACTTAAAACTGTTATGGGAAATAATGGTTTTGCGGGCATGCCGAGGAGATATTATGATTATTCTGAACTGGAAAACTTTGACTTGTTTTCTTTCAGGATTGCTCAATTGAAAATCAATCTCAAAATTCTTATTTTGTTAGTGTTAACTCAATTAATTTATTTTTTTAATCTTGGCATAGGATCATTTAAATCTGTTAAAGCATAATTTGATTGATTTTAAAACAAGTAGTAACAAAAAGGGAGTGCTGAGCTTCAATTTACTTATTCGCCATATTGCTTTACTTTTGCAATCCTTTATTAAAATATGAAAGCGTATAAAAGAATATTGGTTACAGCGGCATTGCCTTATGCCAACGGGCCTGTGCATATCGGTCACCTGGCAGGATGTTTTATACCTGCGGATATATATGCGCGCTACCAGCGTGCCCAAAAAAGAGATATAAAATTTGTTGGAGGGAGTGATGAACATGGCGTGCCTATTACTATTCGTGCAATGAAGGAAGGCGTAAGTCCGCAACAGATTGTTGATAAATATCACGCGCTAATTAAAGAGAGTTTCAGCCAGATGAATATCTCTTTCGATATTTACTCGCGTACATCTAACCCCGTTCACCATAAAACTTCCGCTGACTTTTTCAAAAAGTTATACGATGATGGTTTGTTTGAAGAGAAAGAAACGGAGCAGTATTATGATGAAAAAGCCAAAGTATTTTTAGCAGACAGGTATATTACCGGAACATGCCCGGTATGCAGCAATCCTAATGCCTACGGCGACCAATGCGAAAAATGCGGAAGCACTTTATCGCCCGAGCAACTTATCAATCCTAAAAGTACATTGAGCGATGCTGTGCCGGTTAAAAGAAAAACAAAGCACTGGTATTTTCCTTTGCAGCATTATGAAGAATGGCTGAAACAATGGGTGCTTGAAGACCATAAAGAATGGAAAAACAATGTATACGGACAATGCAAGAGCTGGCTGGATGGTGGTTTGCAAAGCCGCGCCATGACAAGAGACAGCAACTGGGGTGTGAAAGTGCCATTGCCCGACGCGGAAGGAAAAGTATTGTATGTTTGGTTTGATGCGCCTATTGGTTATATCAGCGCAACAAAAGAATTGACGGATAAATGGAATGATTACTGGTGTAAGGAAGATACCAAATTGGTGCATTTTATTGGTAAAGATAATATAGTATTTCATTGTATCATATTTCCCGCAATGCTGAAAGCACATGGCAATTTTGTATTGCCTGATAATGTGCCGGCTAATGAATTTTTAAATATCGAAGGTGAAAAAGTATCTACCAGCAGAAACTGGGCCGTGTGGGTGCATGAATATGTGAAAGATTTTCCCGGCTGTGAAGATGTACTTCGTTATGTGCTTTGTGCTAATGCACCGGAAACAAAAGATAACGATTTTACCTGGAAAGATTTCCAGGACAGGAATAATAGTGAGCTGGTAGCTATATTCGGAAATTTTGTGAATCGTGCTTTTGTATTAATGCATAAACTATGTGGCGGAAAAGTGCCACCGTTGCATAAAGATATACTTGATATCACCGGCAACCAATTAATAGAAGATATCAATACTGCTAAGGAAAAAATTACCAAATGCCTTGAAGAATATAAATTCAAGGAAGCGTTGTTTGAAGTGATTGATCTTTCCCGAAAGGGCAATAAATACATGCAGGATAATGAGCCCTGGATTAAAGCAAAAAAATTATCTGAAGGCGGAGACGTTGCCGAACTGGCACAAAAGGAAATAGATAATTGCCTGCACCTAAGTTTACAGTTAACGGCTAATCTTGCCATTTTTATTAACCCGTTTTTGCCGGCTACCGCGCAAAAAATGTTGCACATGATGAAGGTGGTTGATAAAATGCTGGATTGGGAAAACGCCGGAAGCCTGAAATTATTAAGTGTGGGATATACTTTGCGTGCACCGGAATTATTATTCAGAAAAATTGAAGATACTGAAATTGCCGCGCAGGTAGAAAAGCTTAAAGCAAATGCTGTAAACCCTTTGGCACAAGCTGCAATAGAAGAAAAAACAAAAATAATGGAAGAAAAGCCAGCACAAAAACCTGAAATTGTTTACGACGATTTTGCAAAGCTTGATTTAAAAGTAGCAACAATTACCGCTGCTGAAAAAGTAGAAAAAGCAGATAAACTACTGAAACTCGAAGTTGATCTTGGTTTTGAAAAAAGAACAATAGTATCGGGTATTGCCATGCATTTTAAACCCGAGGATATTGTTGGCAAACAGGTGGTAGTAGTTGCAAATCTCGCTCCACGAAAAATGCGTGGCATTGAAAGCAATGGTATGATATTGATGGCGGAAGATAAAGCAGGTAAATTGCATTTTGTAAACCCCGATAATGCGATTGAACCAGGCGCAGGAGTGAATTAAATATTTTTTGTTGAGTAATTTGCCTTCATTAATTCCGGAGTAAGGAATAGTAAAAGCTAATAAAGTTTTTCTCTCCAAAACAAAAGAAGAAGACCGGTTACATGTAACCGGTCTTCTTTTGTGATGAAAACTTTTATCTAATGCGCTCTTATCTCTTTACAATACGCAATGTTTTCTTGTATTTACCATCAACCACTAACTGCACTACATAAATTCCGGATGGCAGTTTAGATACATTTACGCTCTTGTTAATTGTTCCTGATCCATCTTTGGTAAATTCTTGCTGTAACAGCGCTTTCCCATCAAGACTGTACACTATTATGCTGGCTTTTCCTTTTACAGCACCACTCACAATAAGATTTATATCTGATTGTACAGGGTTAGGACTTACTTTGAAATTGAACTCTGATGTCAATGCCTCTGTTTCAGGATGAGCGGCGATTGAATTGCCGGAAATCTCAGTATTTGCAGTTCTATTGGACGTAGCTGCATTTACAGTAACAATTACATCTTTATTAAGCGCCACGCCATTTTTATCGGTTACAACTAGCCTAAAGGTATAACCACCTGCTACTAAGTTTTTAATTACAGTTTTTGCACTGGTTGGGCTAACAATAGCATAGCTTGATGGTCCACCTATCTTTGTCCAGGAATAGGAGGCAATACCTGCTGTAGCTGTTGAAGCACTACCATCCAATGTGGTTGTGTTAGTGGGAAGTGTCAAGTACTGAGTGCTACCTACATTTACGACAATAGTGCCAGGCACTGGATAAACAGTAATTATTACATCTTTACTATCACTTGAGCCATTTTTATCGGTTACAACCAGCCTAAAGGTATAACCACCTGCTACAAGATCTTTAATTACAGTTTTTGCACTGGTTGAACTTACAATTGTACAGCTAGACGGACCACCTATTTTCGTCCACGAATAAGAAGCAATACCACTTGTGGCTGTTGAGGCACTTCCATCTAACGTAGTTGTATTAGTTGGGAGAGTCAGGTATTGTGTATTTCCTGCATTTACAGTTATGATAGAAGCCTGATTAACTGTTATAGTAACTGTTGCAGTAGCTGTCTTTCCATTACTATCTTTTATCGTTAACTGAAATACATATGTACCGGCTACAAGGTTTTTAACTTCCGTAACCTTGTCTGATGGTGCTATTATATTATGACTACCAGGACCGGAAATCTTAAGCCATGCATAAGAAGTAATTGTTCCTGAAGATGTTTTAGAATTTAATGCACTTAAGGTAACACTATTTGTAGGAAGCGTAATTGTTTGATTAGAACCTGCGTTTGCAGTAAGCGTTGTAGATGTGCCGGCAGGATTAACAGTTATCGTAACTGTTGAGGTGGCTGTATTTCCATTACTGTCTTTTACGGTTAGCTGAAATATGTATGTGCCAGCCACCAGGTTTTTGACCTCAGTAACTTTATCTGATGGCGCAACTAAATTATAGCTGCCAGGGCCTGAAGTTTTAACCCATGCATATGATGTAATTGTTCCTGAAGTTACATTTGAACCCGACCCATCTAACGTAACACTACTGGTAGGAAGTGTAATAACCTTATTAGCACCTGCATTAGCGGTAAGAACAGGTTTAACAGGAGTAGTCTGGGCTGTACCTCTCGTTTTTGATAGCATCCATTCATATACATTTAATCCATCCTGCTTAAAATTTGGATTATATGTTTGTGTCCAGGCATCATGCCCGGATGCATTAAAGATTGTAAGAAGTGGTTTTGGGGGGGCAGGTACAGTATTGGTAAGTGTGTTTACCAGGTTAACTGCTGTATTATAATTTACTGTACCATCATTCAAATTATTAGTAACCCAAAGAGGAAGTTGAAATGTTCCGATAGCTTTAGCTGTTGTAGCATTTGCTGTAACTCCAGGACAAACCAAAACTGCAGCTGCAAGTTGATCGCCCCAGGTAACTGAATAACTCCAGGTAGCTACACCGCCTAAACTCAAACCTGTCAAATATACTTTTTTCTCATCTACCCTGTATTTTGTTTTACAATAATTAATTAATGTATAAACATCATTAGCCCAATTGTTGGTTGATTCCATCTCCGGCGAAATAACAATAAAAGAATATGTTTGACCTCCAACTGTAAAAGATGCAGGAAATGCATTATTTTTTAGCAATTTAGGAATTCCCACATTGGTAACTTTTTCCAAAACGCCTGCAGAACCATTCCCTCTTTCACCAACACCTGCTAATGCAATAAGAAGAGGATATTTCTTTGAAGGATTATTATTATAGTCATTAGGTAAAGATTCCATATACCCGCCAACATTACTGGTAACACGGGTATATACTGGTTTCTGTGTAGTCTGCATTGTTTGACCATATGTAAATGCAGAGGGAGAAGATACTAATAAAAAAATAGTTGCGAGTAAAGATAGTGCATAAAGGATATTAAAGGATTTGTTATACCTTCTTTGGTTTTTCTGATTCATAAAAAATAAAAATTAGAAGAGTAAGTGTAATCGGATTATCAATAAAAGAAATGAATGGATTAGAATATCAAAATTTAAATAAGGATGACGCCAATGGTTAAATGTAATCCCGTTTTGGACGCCGGTTTGAGGTAAAAATTGTACATAGTTAATGGATTTAGAAATTAATTGAAAAAGTTTTGTGAAAAAAGCAAGGATTATACCAATTAAACAGATTACGGCAAAAAGTGGAAAACTATTTGCTTTTTTTACCAGCAAAAAGTTTTACAACTCCTCTTCTCCTTAATTATTGTTGAAACTGAGGGTTTCAAAAAAAACTATGCAATAAACTAAAAGTCAATAAATTATATTTTAAACTATATTTTATTCTTATAAATTAATGAGTTAAAACTGTAAAATTATCATATGGTAAATAAATTATTACATGAAAATGATTTTCATTTGTAATTAGATTTAATTATAATGAATTACAAAAATTCTAAGTAAAAAACCCTGTGTTTCAAAATTTTGCTTTTCATTCATTAAAGACCTTGCTATATCTTTAATTATGACAATAGCTATTGTTTAATCCAAATTCCTCTGATGTAGCGTAATTGCTCATAAACCGGCAATTTTTAAATCCTTTATTTCTCAACACTTATACAGTTTATGAACAGAGAAATAAATACCCAGCAGGAAAAAAAGTATATAGCAATTAAAGCAAGTCCTTTAGTTTCTATAATTACATTGAACTGGAACCAAACTGGCGCTACATGCCAGTTCCTGGAATATACCAAAAAACTTACATACAAACATTTTGAAGTACTGGTATGCGATATGGGATCGACTATTGATCCGGGGCCTCAATTGTTTAGAGGGGATTATCCGCATATGAGGTTATTACGTGCCGATAGCACGCTGCGACCCGAAGGTGCAGCAAACTGGGCAGTAACCCAGGCTAAGGGAGATTTTATTCTTTTCATGAATAATCAAACAGAAGTGACGGAAAATGTTATAGACGACCTGCTGGCGCCACTATTAAATGATCAGGCAGTAGGAGTAGCCTGTCCTAAAATATATTCTCATAAAAACAAAAATGTTATTGAATATGCAGGCTGCACAACTGTTAACCGCATAACAGGATTCAGCAATATTATTGGTAATAAAAAGAAAGATAAGGGGCAATACGATAAGGAAGCATATACCAACGGCGTATATTCAGGTGCCATGATGATGAGAAAAACTGTAATAGAAAAAGCGGGTGTGCTTCCCCGTAATTTCTTTGTTTATTTTGATGATGCAGAAATAAGTGCAAGGGTATTAAAAAACGGCTATAAAATATTATACCAGCCCAAAGCTGTTGTATATAGCAAATCCTCTCTTGCAAACAGGGAGGAAACGGCGATGGAAGTATACTACAATACCCGCAACAGGATTTTGGCAATGCGCAATAATACAACTGTTGCAGGGTTCAGTCTTTTCCTCCTGTTTTTCTCCATAGTTTTTATACCGTTTAACATAATACGCTACACAACGTTGAGAAAGTTCAATCATTTGCAGGCATTTTTTAAGGCAATTGTATGGAATATTAAAAAGAGGAAAGCAAAACTGGCTTTTTATTCTAATCTATAATTGCTGCCAAACATTTTGGGCAAAGTTTTCCAGCGAAGGATCTCTTGCGCCCATAAGCAGCAATACACAATTGCCTGTCAGATGTGGTCGAACAGTATTTAAAAAATCATTTCTGTCTTCAACAAAAAAGGCATTCGCTCCTGTTTCTTTCAGGTCATTGATAAGATCATTAGCCGAAATATTTTTTTCTGCCGTTCCTCCTGCATAAAATATTTCACTCATCCATATTTCATCTTCAGCACGTAATACATGCCCTATTTCCTGCACAAAATCATGGCGCAGAAACCGCGTTGGCCCATAACCGTGAGGTTGAAGCCAGGCAACTACTTTTGGTGCTATGTTTTGGCAGGCTGCTATTGATGCTGCACATTTTGCAGGGTTATGCGCATAATCATCAATAAGCATTACACCGCTTTTTTTTCCTAACACCTGGTGCCTTCTATAAATACCTTCATAATGCTTTAGTGCATCAGCACAGGTTTGCAAAGGCAACCCTAATAAAGCTGCAACCGAAGTAGCAGCAAGAGCATTTTCCATATTATGCCGGCCAACAGTATTCAGCGCAAAATCAACTTCATTTATTTTAAACCGGATATTCAACCCTTCCTGCTCAAAATCAGTAGCAATAAATCCGGCATCATCATTTTCATCAACCGAAAAATTATACCTGCTTTCTTTTGACAGTTTTGCAGCAAGCGGATGCGATTGATTTACGGAAAATATTCCACGTGTATTTCTTTTAAACACGTCAAAAACGTCCATCAATACATCAATCTCTTTATGGTCTTTATCAATATTCAGCAGCACGCCAACTTCAGCTTTATATTGCACAATTGAGCCATCACTTTCATCAGCTTCAATTACAAGCCATTCGCCTTTGCCGGTTTCTGCATTACCTATTTTGCCTTCTTTAATAAGACTTACCAATCCTGCGCCGCTGATAATGCCCGGCTGCAACCCGGCATACTTTAATATATCAAATAACATAGCGCTGGTTGTGCTTTTTCCGGAAGTGCCTGCAACGGCAATTGTTCTCCTGGTTGTTGCTATATACGCCAATAACTCCGATCTTTTAATTATTGGAATATTAAGTTGCTTAGCCTTTTGTATTTCTATTACGGTATCTTCAATAGCAGTGGATGCTATAATAATATCAATATCCTTCGTTATGGCTTCGCCATTCTGCATATAGCAACGAATACCTGCTTCTTCTAATTTTATCTGCGTTTCATTCTTGCTGTCATTTGTAAAATAACGGTCAGAGCCAGATACATTTTTACCAAGTCCAACAAGATATTGCGCCAATGCGCTCATTCCGGTGCCGGCTACACCAATAAAAAAGAAATTTTTGCAACTACCTATATCTATCATTGTAACATTTCAATTTTTAAGTAAGCTATGCTGAAAAATTTCAGCATACAAATAGAATGAAAATTTTGGGTGCATCCCAAATTTTCGCACCGTTATTCCCCTCGCCACTCTGTGGAGAGGGGATAAAGGGGTGAGGGTAAACTACATATGAAGCGAAAATTTGGGATGCACCCAAAATTTTTATAACGATGGCATTCGTTCATTTTATATTACATTTAAGCATTTATTTTTTGAATGAAACCCAAAAGCACGTTTAGTAAGATTGTTTTCAACCTCACCTTTTGGGTTTTGCTTGCTATAATAGCAGCAGTAATGCTCGGACATTTTTTCCCCGAAACCGCTGTTAAAACAGAATGGATGGGCAAGACTTTCATCAGCATTATTAAATTTTTTATAGGCCCTATCATTTTTCTCACTATTGTACTTGGCATTGTAGGCATGGGCAATTTAAAAAAAGTAGGAAGGATTGGTTTAAAGTCAGTATTATATTTTGAGATTGTAACCACTTTTGCATTGGTGCTGGGTATTGTATTCGCCTTATTTTTTGAACCGGGTAAAATTAATAAGAGCGGGCTTCCGATGCAGGATGCTTCAAAATACTCGAATGAAGGACATAGTGATTTTAACTGGATGGACTTTCTGAAAGAGAATTTTACTTTACAGGTACTGATAGTTGCTATTATAGCCGGCATTATTTTAAGCCAGGTTAAGCACAGGGAAAAAATACTGAAATGGTTAGCGATGATAACACATTATGTATTCAGGGCGCTGAAGTATGTAATGTACCTCGCGCCACTCGGTGCTTTTGGAGGCATGGCATTTACCGTAGGAAAATTTGGTATAAAAACACTAATACCTCTCGGAAAATTAATGTTGACAATGTATGGAACCATGGCGGCTTTTATATTTATTATTTTGGGTTCTATACTACGGTATTACAGGCTCAGTATCTGGAAATTTCTTATAGGTATTAAAGAAGAACTATTGATTGTGCTCGGCACATCTTCGTCAGAATCTGCTTTGCCTTCTTTAATGAATAAGCTTGAAAAGATGGGTTGCAGCAAATCTGTAGTTGGATTAGTTGTGCCAACAGGTTATTCTTTTAATCTCGACGGCACCTCCATATATCTTTCGATGGCAATTATTTTTTTATCACAGTTATATAATGTTCATCTTTCTTTTTGGGAGATGGCTTCTGTTGTAGGTATTTTAATGATTACATCAAAAGGGGCAGCCGGTGTTACGGGCAGTGGTTTTATCATTCTTGCATCAACATTAACCGCATTGCATAAAATTCCTTTGGAGGGATTAGCATTTTTACTGGCGGTAGATAAATTTATGAGCGAGGCAAGAGCCATTACCAATATTATCGGCAATGGTGTGGCAACACTGGTAATATCAAAAAGTGAAAAGGAGTTTACCCATCCGCTTTCTCCGGTTGTAAACAATAGCGAATGAAATATTATTTTTTTGCGGCGAATACCTGTGTCCAGTAATTATCAATGCGGCCAACGCCCATCTCTTTAAAGCCGGCATTCATAATATTTTTGCAATGTTCTTCGCTTTTCAGCCAACTGTTCATTACCATTCTTTCTGTAGTTTGTCCAAGTGCTATATTTTCTCCGTATGTTATCCAGCTATACCCTGCTGCTGTAATTCTTTCGCCGGCATTACTGTTATCGCTCCCTGTATGCGAAAAATAATTTTGGTTTTTCATATCCCCGCTATGTGCATACGCTGCCTTTCCTAACGCATCGTTCCATGTTAGTTCACTAACAGGCGGCATGTAGGTTGCGCCGCAATTGCAGCCGCTTTTTCTCACTTCATTTACCATATCCAGTATATCAGCAGCATTTACGCCGTAGGCAAAATCAGGTTTTTGTACCTCTTCGGGTGGCGTAGTTTCCATTGCATCATCTTTTTTGCAGGAGAATAATATTATTGCCAGGATAACAGGCAAAAAAAGGTATAGCCGCTTTTTCATGAGGAATTGAAAATTTCTCCTTAAACGAAAACGAGCTATAAGTGCATATTTAACATTTGATAATTTGTTGCTGTACTGCAATGTTTCAGGTGCCTAAACTAATCTGAAACTTGTAACCTGCAACCATCATTCACCATTGCCTATTCAATGTCGTTTCCTTAGTGAAAATCTTCTACAGGTGTTTATAATTAGAGGATGGCGGCTTTTTCTTTATTTTCTTTCTGGGGTTCGTTCTTCCGGGACGAATAATCTCCGTTGTTTT
>JADLCD010000130.1 GCA_020847395.1 Chitinophagaceae bacterium | reverse complement strand
CTTTTGGGCAGCAAAGGTACTGTTTCAGCTAATAATAAGCAAATTGATATTTGAGTAATTAGCAACCCTCCTGGCCTTATGCCTGATTTTTGCCGCAAAAATATTTTTGACTGAATGGGTATTATAAATGATTTTTGCGCCTTTTATGAAGCCCATCCAGGAGATTTATCCATTATTATCTACCCCCCGGAGAATTGTAATTACCATGCATCAAAAGCCTGATCCTGATGCTATGGGTTCATCTCTGGCTTTGGCGGGGGTTTTATCTCAATTGGGGCATGATATTACGGTAATATCTCCCACCAATTGGCCGGATTTTTTGAAATGGATGCCGGGCTGTAAAAATGTTATTGATTTTGAAGCCGCAAAAGAAAAGGCTTTGTCTGTATTAGATACTGCTGAATGGTTGTTCTGCCTTGATTTTAATGCAATGCACAGAACCAAGCACCTGGCGCAACACCTTAAAGAGCTGAACTGTATTAAAATTTTAATTGATCATCATGAGCAACCAGAAACAGCATCTTTTGATTATGGAATAAGCCTCACTTCCAAAAGCTCTACCTGCGAAATGGTTTATGACTTTATTGTGGGTTCAGGTAATACAAACCTTATTAACCAGGATGTTGCTTCCTGCCTTTATGCAGGCATTATTGGCGATACCGGTTCATTTCGTTTTCCGGCCACATCTTCAGATGTTCATCACATGATAGCGGAACTTAAAAAGAAGGGTTTGCAGCACTCTGTTATTCATGAAAACCTTTACGATAATTTTCTTGAAGACAGGCTTCGCTTTATAGGGCATGTTTTATTATACAGGATGGAGGTGTTTTATGAATATAATGCGGCATTAATATCCATCCCGAAATCTGATTTGCTTAAGTTTAATGTGCGAACAGGTGATACGGAAGGACTGGTTAATTATCCGTTATCCATACAGGGTATTAAACTGGCGGGACTGGTAATTGACAGGGATGAAGAAAGAAAATGGTCATTCAGGAGCAAAGGTAATTTTGATGTAAATACCTTTGCGAGAACATATTTTAATGGGGGCGGGCATTTTAATGCTTCGGGTGGCAGAAGTGCTGATTCGCTACAAAAAACAGTACAACTATTTAAAAACGCTATAAAAGAAAACGCAACACAATTACAATAATCAATTTTAATTATGAAAAAAGCAATATGGGTTTTAGGAGCGATTGTATTGGGGAATTTAATTATGTCCTGCAATAAGGGAAACAGTTCATTCAAAAAACTAAAAAACGGAATGGAGTACAAAATCATCAGTTCCGGAAATGGTAAAACAATAGCCTATGGAGAAGTAATGAAATTTAATTTCGCCCAGAAGTATAAAGACTCTTTACTAAAGGATACTTACGCACAGTTGCCGCAATATCAGCCTATAGACAGCATGCAGCTTCCAAAAGAATATTTTGAAGTATTTAAACAGGTTAAGGTTGGCGATAGTATCATCACCCGCATATTAACTGATAGCATTTTTAAAGGTGGCATGGGTATGATGCCGGCAGAATTTAAAAAAGGAGAATATCTTTCTACTACTTTCAAAATACTGGACATACTTAAGAGTGAAAATGCCCAGCAGGATTTCATGAACGAAAGAACAAAATTTGTTAAAGAAGATTCTATCCGCGCCATAGGCCAAAAATTAAAAGATGAAAAAGCACTTGAAGAATATTTTGCAAAGAATAACCTGAAGCCAACCAAAACTACCGTTGGAACTTATGTTGATATTAAACAGGCCGGTGGGGAATTACCTAAAGACGGGCAAACACTTGTGGTAAAATATACAGGTAAGTTACTTGATGGTACTGCATTTGACAGTAATATCGATTCAACCTTCCGTCATACTGAACCTTATAATGTTACTTTAGGACAAGGTGGTTCAATAAAAGGTTTTGAAGATGGATTAAGACAAATGGGTAAAGGGGCAAAAGGCTCAATATACATTCCTTCTGTTTTAGGCTATGGTTCACAAGGTTCTGGTAAAATTAAACCTAACAGCAACCTGATATTTGATGTGGAGATACTGGATGTATTAGATGCTCCCAAGCCTGTTCAACCTGCTCCCCAGGTTCAGTTGGATACTACTAAAAAAAGAGTGATCAGGCCATTAACACCGCCGGTAAAGAAAAGAAATCCGTAGTAATATGTAGCGCCTGCTTATAAATAGAAAGCCCCCTCAATAAAGAGTGGGGCTTTTATATTTTTCTGAAAATATTTATCTGCAGTTAAAAACCTGTGAGGAACTATGCAATGTATTTCTGGAAAAGTGTAATGGCTTCTGCTGCCGCTTTTACATCATGAACACGCAAAATATCCGCTCCATTCATCAGCGCTATTGTATTCAGCACGGTTGTTCCGTTCAATGCATTTTCTGCAGTTGTACCTAAAGTTTTGTACACAGTAGCTTTTCTTGATAAACCTGCAAGCACAGGGCAGTTCAATATTTTGAAAGCATTGAGCTGCCTGAGAAGTGTAAAATTATGTTCGATGGTTTTTCCAAAACCAAACCCGGGGTCAATAATAATATCGTTTATACCCACCCGCCGGCAGGCATCAGCTTTTTGAGCCAGGTAATCTAAAATTTGTGCGGTCACGTCGGTGTACTGTGGGTTCTTCTGCATATTATCAGGCGTACCCTGCATATGCATGCAGATATATGGTACATTAAGCATTGCAACGGTATCCAGCATTGCTTCATCCATATCTCCACTACTAATATCATTAATGATGGATGCCCCGGCTTGCACTGCCTCTTCAGCAACTGTGGCTGCATACGTATCAACAGAAATAATTGCTTCGGGAAATGTAGCCATAATAGCTTCTATTGCAGGTAGTATCCGTTGTTTTTCATGCACGTAATCAAGCCGCTCACTTCCCGGGCGGGTGCTTTGCCCGCCTATATCAAGCATAGATGCGCCATCCGCAATCATTTCCGCGGCAACCTGCACAATATCCTGTATGCTTTGTTTACGGCTCTCTTTATAAAATGAGTCGGGTGTAATATTAATAATACCCATCACAACGGGTTTATCAATAACGAGGAGTTTGCCCTTACAGTTTAATGTATGCAT
>JADLCD010000129.1 GCA_020847395.1 Chitinophagaceae bacterium | reverse complement strand
GCCTTTAGTGCATGTTTTGTAAGTGCCAATGCACAGTCAGAAGAAATCCAACAACTGATTTTGAATATCGAAAAACTCGCCCAATTCAAAAAAATATTTAAAGGCATGTATGATGCCTATAAAATCATTTTCAAGGGCTATACGGCAGTAAAGGACTTGTCGCAGGGGAACTTTACACTACATAATACTTTCCTGGATGGGCTTGAACAGGTGAGCCCCGCTGTGCGGAAGTATAAACGCATCAGCCATATATTCAACTACCAGCTTCGGATAGCAATAGAATATAAAGCTGCCTATGCCCATTTCAAAGAAGAAGACTGCTTTACCATTCAGGAGTTGGAATACTTAGGTAAAGTATATTCCAATCTTTTCAATGAATCATTGAAGAACCTTGAAGAACTGACAATAGTTATTACTGCAAAGAAGCTCCGCATGAGTGATGATGAACGGCTGCAGGCTATTGACCGTATTTATGCCACCGTCGTTGACCAGTACTCCTTCCTGAATGAGTTTAACAATAATACGGCATTGCTGGCATTGCAACGTAAGTCGGAACAGGCTGAAATAAAAATGTCACGCTTATTAAACGGGATTAAAGAATAAAATTATAATTATGAAATGGAGTGTTCGGATTTTGTGTGTAGTTGTAATTACAATTCTTCTGCCGCATGTAGTGGAAGCCCAGGGAATGGCTGGTAGAATTCACAGTCTGCATGAGGTACTGGAAAAACTGTATGATGATATGATGCCGTTGTGTAGCAGGCTCATTGGCGTAGGAAGAGGGATTGCTGGTTTTGCAGCCACCTGGTATATTGCATCAAGGGTTTGGGGGCATATTGCCAGGGCAGAACCGGTAGATTTTTATCCTTTGTTCCGGCCCTTTGTATTGGGCTTTGCGGTATTGATTTTTCCCTCCGTTATTGCAATGATAAACGGTGTGATGAAGCCAACTGTTGCTTCTACTGCTGCAATGGTAACAGATTCTGATAAAGCCGTTGCAAAGCTGCTTGACATGAAGGAAGAAGCTATAAAGAAAACGGCGTATTGGCAAATGTATGTCGGTCCTGCAGGTAGTGGCGACCGGGACAAATGGTATAAATACAATTATGGGGATAAAAGCGAAGGATGGCTAAAAAGTATTGGTAACGATATAAAGTTTGCCTTCGCAAAATTCTCATACAATTTTAGAAACTCCATTAAGCAATGGATGGCGGAAGTGTTGAAAGTATTGTTTGAGGCAGCAGCGCTTTGTATCAATACTATTAGAACATTTTATTTGATTGTGCTTGCAATATTGGGTCCACTGGTATTTGGCATTGCTGTGTTTGATGGTTTCCAACATACACTCACTGTTTGGATAGCCCGTTACCTTAATATTTTTCTTTGGCTTCCGGTGGCAAATATCTTCGGCGGCATCATGGGGAAAATCCAGGAAAACATGCTTAAGGAAGACCTGCAGCAAATAGCCACCAACGGCGATACATTTTTCAGTACCACAGATACTGCTTACTTAATTTTTATGATTATCGGCATTATTGGTTATTTCACAGTGCCTTCAGTAGCTAACTATATTATTCATGCCGGTGGCGGCAACACACTGTTGTATAAAGTAACCAATATGATGAGCACCAGTAGTCGTACAATTGCCGTTGGTGGTGCATCAATGACAAAGGATGCATTAGGCGGTGGTTATAACAAGATTGCCAGTAGTATGGCTGATGCCGGTGTATCGCAGGGATATTTTAAAGAAGGAAATAGCGGCGGCAGTAATTATATGAAGGATAAGTTGAGTGGGAAGCCGTGACTACAAATTTGCAATATTCGTTTGAATAGTTTCCATTATTTCATCAAATGGAATCTGGCCTTTGTAATACAGCTTGCTTGTTTTTTCATATCGTTTCTTAAATGCTTCTCTTAATTGAGCATCTTTTAAAAGAAAGGCTTCATTGGCTGAAATTGGGATGGCAAAGTCTTTTGAAGGGAATCTTTTTTTCTTGTGAGTCTTATAATCTTCAGTACCTATAAACAGTTGTACCTGTTCATTTTTTAACAGGCAAGCCAGGTCATAATACTGGCGCATGTAGTTTGGCCGCTCTTTCCCATCTTCCTGTTCCTGCCGAAATTTTGTAGCAATCGTCTGGAGTTTTTCTACAAAAGTATAACCGGGATGATAGCAGGTAATATCTATAGCCCGGTTATCAATAATCTTAATACTATTGTTACCGGCAGCTTCATCATAAGCCCATGAACTAATTGTAAGATTTGAATTGGGAGCTACAGTATCAAACCCTGCTTCAAGTAGTATTCCTTCTTTTACACCTTCCATACTTTCTGTTTTGCTTTCATACAAAAGCCTAATGCCACCGCTCCTATAGTAGACTTCGTCATCAAATGCCGGATCTCTTTTTACGGAAACAATTCCTTCAATCTTTATATTTCCGGCAAGCCAGTCATAGAAATTCTTCCTTGATTCAATTTGTTTTGGTTTTATTTTGGAAGGGTTTTCTTCCACTTTTAGTTCTATTGGCGGTTTTATATGAATATCTATATCCTCAGAAAACCGATCTATGATTTTATAGCCCTTTGATAAAGACGTTCCGCCTTTTAATTCAAATTGTAATCCCTGCTTCTTTAGGCCGCACAGAACATGCATAATCCAGTAATCCTTTTCAATAAGGCCAGGCAGTATATTATTCTTATCTGCCAGTATATTCAGCAGGGCGGAAAAATCTTTATGATTATGTAAATAATCTGCAGTCATTTTAGATAGAAGACGATTGTAGTAAAGGGGCAAACAGTTTCTTTGTTTTTACACTGCCATATTCTGCAACTGAATATTTAAGTTTTTTTTTATCCATTGATGCTATTTTTTCAGTTACCTTTTTCATTACTTCATTGTTGTCTTCTGCCAGGCTATGCAGGTTGTTTACTAAATCAACCAACAAAAATTCCGGTGTTACTTTTTTAGGAAAATGAGGTTTTATACGAAAATAGAATGTTTTATTGCCCAGCTTAAACTCACCATG
>JADLCD010000128.1 GCA_020847395.1 Chitinophagaceae bacterium | reverse complement strand
ATGTTCTTTGGTATATTTTTACATATCATGATATACTTGCATCAACTCTTATACCCTTTCTGTTTTAAGTTTTCAACATATGTGGATATCGTTTAATGCAAGAGGTCTAATATAACAGGCTTAATGTTTAGATAGTGAGCTACCCGTATTATTACACCAGGTATTGCATGCCATTATATATTTACTGAGCTATGATTGTGGATATTTTGCCCCACCTGCTTTAATTTTAAGGAGGTTATTTGTAGCATGATATTTTCTTAACAGGGGTGTAGCTTGCCTGATGGTGTTTTAGATAACGAAAGCATGGATCAGATTAAAGAGAAAAAAAATATTTGGAAAAGGATTGGGAAGATAACCCTTAAAACGGTTGTGTTCTTTTTGTTGTTTTTTTTATTGATAGCTGGTTTGATACTTACTCCCCCGGTTCAGCAATTTATTACAGGCAAAGCAACTGCTTACCTCCAAAAAAAATTAAATACCAGAGTTTCTGTTGGAAAGCTGTATATAGGATTGCCCAAAACAATTGTACTGCAGAACATATACCTTGAAGACAGGCAACAAGATACATTACTGTATGGCGGTAATATAAAAATTGATATTGGTTTGACAGACCTTATACTTGGCCGCGGAGTGAACGTTAACAGTGTTGCTTTAGAGAATATAACAGCCAAGGTTAAACGACAACTGCCTGACACCACTTTTAATTTCCAGTTTATTATAGATGCTTTTGCTTCAAAAGAGCCAAAGCCAGAAGATAAAACAGATACTACCTCAACACCGGTCAGTGTTGGTTCGGTAACGCTTAATAAAATACGGGTATTGTATAAAGATGTTGTGACCGGCAACGATGTGGAAGCAAACCTTGATCACTTTGATACGGAGTTTGATGATGTTGATTTAAATAAAATGAAGTTTGGAATAGGAGATACAAAGCTCACGGGGTTGTATGTTAAAGCATATCAAACCAAACCGCTGAAAGTTGAAAAACCGGAAATAATTGAAAACGCAGAGCAAAAGGAAACATCTTTACCAACTATAGCGGTAAAAGAAATTGACCTGCAGAAAATATATCTTGATTATAAAAATGATGTTTCTGCATTTTATACGTTGATCAACCTTGGGCAATTGAAAATAAAACCAGAAAGAATTGATTTAGCGAAACAATTGGTAAACCTCGGTGATATCACATTAAATAATACAAACGCGGCTATACATTTGGGTAAAACAGATACGGCAAACATAACGGTAAAACCTTCCAAAGAACCCGCGGTTTCTTCAAACTGGAAAATTCAACTGGCTTCGCTTAAACTTGATAATAATAATATTCAGTTTGATAATGATAATGCGCCGCACCAAAAATCAGGAATGGATTATATGCATCTGAAAGCAGATGATCTTACTTTTCACGTTAATAATTTTATATATAATAATGATTCAATTGCCGGTAAAATTGAAAAAGGAACTTTCAGTGAACAAAGCGGGTTTACGCTACAGCAATTACAAACAGACTTTTTGTATTCGGGTAAACAGGCTTACCTCAAAAATTTCTATATAAAAACACCAGGCACTGAATTAAAACGCGGTATTGCTATACAATATGAATCAATAGAAGCGCTTCAAAAAAATATTGGCGGGTTAAAGCTTAATGTGAACATGGAAAACAGCCGCATAAAAGTAAAAGATATATTGACTTTTGTTCCTTCACTGCGCTCACAACCGGCATTTGCTGATCCTGACGCAACCTGGCTTTTAAACGGTAATATCAGGGGTAGCGTTTCAAACATGCTGATAAATAATTTACAAATAAGCGGATTACGCCATACAAGAGTATCTGTAAAAGGAAGAATAACCGGGCTGCCAGATGCAAATAAAATAAGTGCAAACCTTCAGATTAATAATATCAGCAGCAGCAAAAGAGATATATTGACTTTTGTACCGGCCAGCTCATTACCTGCAGGCATTACATTGCCGGAGAAAATTTCCTTAACCGGGCAATTAAATGGGGGTATAGAAAAACTCACAACCGACTTAAAACTGACTACCAATCTTGGAAACGCTTTATTAAAAGGAAATACACAACATATTACTGACGCAAAGCGTGCTGTGTATGATCTCCGGCTTCAAACACAATCACTTGATCTTGGCACCATTCTGCAGAACAAAAATAATTTTGGCCCTGTTACTGCTGATTTTATAATAAAAGGAAATGGTTATGATACCAAAACTGCGAATGCATCCTTGGAGGGCAAAATAAAATCTGCGATTCTTAAACAATACAACTATAAAGATTTAAATCTTAGTGGAAGTATTGCACAACAAAAAGCAGGTATACATGCCAGCATTGCTGACCCTAATATTCACTTGTCTTTAAATGCGGCTGCTGATCTTTCCTCAAAATATCCTGCTTTAAAAATTGATGGCGTTATTGATAGTATTAAATTAAAGGAATTGCACCTGAGTAAAGACGTGATTGTATACCGCGGAAATATTTCCGGCGATTTTGCAAGCACAAACCCGGATAGCCTTGATGGAAAATTATTTATCCTGCAATCTTTGCTGGTGCATAACCAGCAGCGTATTACTATGGATAGTATACAACTGGTTGCAGTAAATACAGATACGGCACAAAGCATTCATTTCAGCAGTGATATTCTCAACGCGGATTTGCGGGGAAAATACAAACTAACGGAAATGGCTACCGTAATACAAAATGCAATTGAGCCATATTTTTCTACGGATACTTCGGGCGTAACAAAAAGACTATCTCCCTACGATTTTACCATCAATGCACAGGTAATAGACAGACCATTGCTCAGGATATTTATTGATAGTCTTCAAAAGCTGGATACCATTACCATACAAAGTCGTTTTTCTGATAGTTTGGGATGGAATGCTTTGATTAATGCACCGGCGATAAAAGTTGGCGCCAATGCGGTGAATAATCTTATAATAAAGGCAGATGCAGGAGATAGTGCATTATCTGCAAGTATAAATGCTGCACAAATTGCTGTAGGCAACAGTATATCAATGTATGGCACAAACCTTACTGCAGATATTGCGCATGATAATATTGATTTTGCATTGAATGTTAAAGACAAGGCGCAAAAATCGAAATACAATGTGCGTGGAGCATTTCAGCAATTGCAAAAAAACGTTTACCGGTTTTCATTAAAGCCAGGTAATATTTTACTGAATTATGAAGATTGGGATATTCCTGATGAAAATAAGATTGTATTGAATAGCGGAGATATCAATGCTGCTGGTTTTGTGCTGGATCATTCCGGTGAGCAATTAAGCATTAACAGTCTTTCCGCAGAACGTAATGCGCCGCTTGAGGTAGCTTTCAAAGATTTTAAAATAGCTACTTTAACGGGTTTTGCACAACAGGATTCAACCCTTGCTGATGGTATACTGAATGGAAAAGCAACCGTAACCAACATAACATCTTCACCTGTATTTGTGGGCGACCTTACAATAGATAACCTGAGCATAAAAAAAGATACGGTGGGTAATATAAAATTGCTGGTAGATAATAAAGTAAAAGATACTTATAATGCGAATGTTACCATTACCGGCAATGAGAATGATGTAAGCCTTTCGGGAAATTATTTTGCAAATACCAGCAGTTTTGATTTTTTGCTCGATATCAGGCATCTGCCCATGAAAACAGCGCAGGCGTTTTCCGGTGGTGCTATAAGAGAATCGTCCGGTTATTTAAATGGAAAATTCAATGTAGCAGGTACAGCAGCCAAACCTGCTGTTAATGGAGATTTAAATTTTAATAATACTGCATTTAATCTTTCAATGCTCAATAATATTTTTAAGATTGATCAGCAAAAAATATCAGTGAGTAGTGAAGGGGTAAGATTTAATAATTTTCTTGTAAAGGATTCTGCCGGAAATAATTTATCTGTAAACGGGCTTGCTGCTACAAGCAATTTCACCAATTACAATTTTGACCTTGATATAAGAGCCAATAATTTTCGGGCATTGAACAGTACTAAAAAGGATAACAATTTATTTTATGGGCAACTGTATTTTGATACAAGACTAAAGGTAAAAGGCACAGAGGCGGCGCCATTGATTGATGGAAGGCTTGGGATAAATGAAAAAACAAAAATGACCGTTGTGCTTCCACAAAGTGATCCGGGCGTTGTTGACAGGCAGGGAATAGTTGTATTTGCAGACAAAAGCGCTCCACAAAATGATTCCCTTTTTTTAGCAAGCTATGATACGCTGAATACTTCTTCATTACAGGGAATGGATATCTCTGTAAATGTTACAATAGATAAAAAGGCTGATTTTACGTTGATTATTTATGAAGGCAATGGTGATTTTCTAAATGTAAGGGGTGAAGCCGCATTGAATGCAGGTATCGACCCGGGTGGTAATATTAATTTTACCGGATCATATGAATTGGAAGAAGGCACTTATGAACTGACATTTAATTTTCTTAAAAGAAAATTTGATATTGTTAAGGGTAGTAAAATTATATGGGAAGGTGAGCCTACGGAAGCAAATGTGGATATAACGGCAAAGTATACTGCCAATACATCTCCGCTCGACCTTGTAAAAAATCAATTGGGTAATGATGTTTCAGGATCAGAACGCAATACCTATTTAACAAGAATGCCTTTTGACGTGATGCTGAAAATGTCGGGCAAATTGTTACAACCTGCTATTTCTTTTGATATTATTCTTCCGGAGGATAAAACCATTGGCGTGTCAAACGATATTATCACTACCGTTAACACAAAACTGGAAATGATGCGGCAGGATGATGCTGAAATGAACAAACAGGTTTTTGCATTATTACTCTTAAACAGGTTTGTAGCTGATGATCCTTTTAAAAGCAGCAGCAGTACAAGCGCTTCAACAATGGTAAAACAAAGTGTAAGCAAGTTGATGACAGAAGAACTGAACAGGCTTGCGGCAGATCTTATAAAAGGTGTTGAATTGAATTTTGATGTTGAATCATCAGATGATTACAGCACAGGCGAAAGAGAGAGCCGTACAGACCTGAATGTTGGACTTTCCAAGCGCTTGCTCAATGATCGGTTAACCGTAACCGTAGGTAGTAATTTTGAATTAGAAGGTGCGCAGAATGCTAACCAGCAGGCAACGAATATAGCCGGCAATGTAATGCTCAATTACAGGCTCTCTGAAGATGGAAGATATATGTTGCGGGGATACCGTAAAAATCAATACCAGGGAGTAATAGATGGCTATGTTGTAGAAACGGGTATCGGTTTTACCATTACAATGGATTATAACAGGTTCAGGGAAATTTTTGAAAACAGGAAAGCTGCGGCTGAAAGAAGAAAGTTGATAAGGGAAAAGAGGAAGCAGGAACAGCAGAACAGTAAGACAAATGTAAAAGGAGAAGAATAATGCGCATGCCAGTTAATATATTATTTGTTACAGGAATAATTTGCATGTTCGCATCGTGCAGTACTACCCGTACTGTGCCGGCCGGTGATGCATTATATACCGGTGCAAGCGTTAAGGTAAAAGCGGAACACCTCAGCAATAAAAAAAGGAAGGCTATCAGAACAGAAATGGAAGCGCTTGCACGGCCATTGCCTAACAAAAAAATATTAGGTATTCCATTCAGGCTGATGATGTATAATCTTGCAGGAGATACGGTAAAGGAAAAATCCATTGGTGGCTGGATAAGAAGAAAATTTGGAGAACCGCCGGTATTATTAAGCAGCGTAAGTATTGACAGAAATAATGCTGTGTTGCAGAGTAACCTGCAAAATGAAGGCTATTTCCAGGCTGTTGCAGCAGGAGATACAATCGTAAAAAATAAAAAAGCAAAGGCTGAATATACAATCACGCCCGGTAATCAATATACCATTCATAATGTAGTTTTTGGAAGTGATAGTTCCATACTTCAAAAAACAATTAATAAGAGCAGTGATAAAACATTATTAAAAAAGGGTGATGCTTTTAATCTTGCTATTATAAAAGCCGAGCGGGAACGTATAAACGCTTATCTTAATGAAAATGGCTTTTATTATTTTGATCCTGATTTTTTTATTATTGAAACAGATAGCACTATTGGCGATAATAAAGTTAACCTGTATGTAAAATTGAAACCAGGCGTACCAAAAAATGCAAAGCAGCTTTACACTATTAATAATGTATATATTTTTCCGGGCTTTAGTTTAAATGCAAGAGCGTCTGATACAACAAAACAGGATGCAATTAAATATGATGGATATTATGTGGCAGACAGGCAGAAGATGTACAAGCCTTCAATGTTTTCACGCACCATGTTGTTTTCTCCGGGTGACGTATATAACAGGCGAGATCATAATCAAACCATCAGCAGGCTGATCAATCTCGGTGTATTCCGCTTTGTAAAAAACAGGTTTGAACCTGTGGTTATTAATGATTCAGCTAAACTGAATGCGTTTTATTATCTCACATCGCTTCCGCGAAAAGCTATAAAAGCAGAGATAAATGCAAGTACAAAATCGAATAACCTTACAGGATCTTCTTTAACCATCGGCTGGCGTAACCGGAATGCTTTTGGTGGAGGCGAGCTGCTGTCCATAAGCGCAACAATAGGATTCGAGGTACAATTCAGCGGGCAGTTAAAAGGGTATAATACCTATAGGGGCGGCGTTGAGAATAAGTTAACATTTCCAAGATTTGTTATTCCGTTTCTTTCATTGAATACCCGTGGCGGCTTTGTTCCCAAAACCAATATGCTGCTTGCCTATGATCTGCTGATAAAAGAGAAATTGTATACCATGAATTCTTTCAGGGCGGAATACGGTTATTCATGGAAGGAAACCATTAATAAGGAACATGAGTTAAATCCAATCTCCATTAATTATGTGCAACCTCTTGTTATAACGCAGGAATATAAAGACAGCATTGATAAACAGCCAACATTAGCAAAAGCAGTAGAAAAACAATTTATTCTTGGCTCAAATTATAATTACAACTACAACCAGCTTGCAGGCAACAATGGATTGAGCGGACTGTATTTTAATGGTAATGTAGATTTATCCGGTAACATAGCCGGGTTAATTACCGGTGCAGATGTAAATAAGGGAAATCCTAAATATATATTTAATGCGCAGTTCTCCCAATATGTAAAGCTGGAGACTGATTTGCGGTACTACGTGCATCTTTCCGGTAAAAATGTATGGGCAAACAGGGTTATTGTTGGGTTTGGATATCCTTACGGAAATTCTACGGAGCTGCCTTTTATAAAGCAATTTTTTTCCGGCGGTAATAATAGCATCAGGGCATTCAGAAGCCGCTCCGTTGGCCCGGGAACGTATAAGGATACGATTAATACAAGGTTTCTGCCCGATCAATCAGGCGATATCAAGCTTGAATTTAATACTGAGTTAAGAGCAAAGCTTTTTAGCATAGTGCATGGTGCAATATTTGTAGATGCCGGAAATGTTTGGCTATATAATGATAATCCGGATAAGACAGGGGCAAAATTCTCCAATACATTTATGAAGGAGCTTGCAGTAGGCACAGGTGTAGGGTTGCGTTTTGATATTTCATTTCTTGTACTAAGGCTTGACGTTGCTTTCCCATTACGAAAACCCTGGCTTGCTGAAGCTGACAGGTGGGTACTGGATGAAATTGCATTTGGTAACAGAACCTGGAGAAGAGAGAATCTTGTTTTTAACATTGGTATTGGTTATCCGTTCTAAGTAGAGCTCTTGCCGTCACTGCGATCCCGCCCGCAGGTTGTATTAAATTAAAGGCATATTACGGCGGGAGAAGCAGTCTCGTTTATAATTTAAGGCTCGCAAAGACGGGCGAGAGGTTGAGGCATTGTATACTTTGCTTTAGTGCTGTTTGTAAACTTAAAACACTTTTACCGTCACTGCGAACCCGCCTTCATGAAGATTGAATTAAGTGCAATTTGCGGCGGGAGAAGCAGTCTCATGCGGACTTCAAAACTTGAGATGGCTTCGGCATGCAACACCATGTTATTGTAATTTTCAAACTGTGCCTCGCCATGACGATAGGAGGGTGTTAAAAATATTGACTTTACTTTATTGCTGAATAATAAATCAACACTGACAGTTGGGCAAGCACAGGGTGCTTAGCTTTAGCGTTGGTATAAAATTATAGATAAGGGTATTTCCTGTTATTGTAGAATACAATGAACTGCCCCCATTGCGGGGCAGTTTATTTTTAAAATATATACTTGATGTTAAAAATGTGCGTTATATCCCGAAACCTAAATATCTATTTATGAAAACCAGTCATCTACTCTTTACATTGGCGGCTTTTATCGTGTTAGGCTCAATTGCATCATGTAAAAAAGAAGATAAAAAATCAAAAACCGAATTAATTACTTCTGGCTCCTGGAAAATACAGTCTGTGTATGTTAGCCAGGGTTCCACAAAAACAGATCTTTATACAAGTGCAGAAGCTTGTGAAAAAGATAATTTTTATACCTTTCATGCAGATGGGAGTGTTATATATGATGAGGGCGCTTCAAAGTGTGACGAAGAAGATGATCAGACTCAGTCAGGCCAATGGAGTTTTATTGAAAATGAAACCAAATTAATTTTGGAAGGAGATACAACTAATGTAGCTTCATTAACAGGATCAGAGTTGAAACTTACGTATAGCTATACCCTTAGTGGAAACACCGTTAATTACGAAACAACTTTTATTCATAAATAATCTCAAAAACATTTTCTTAAAAAAAGGTTGCCCATACAGGCAGCCTTTTTTGGCTAATTAATAATTTGAGGTGCTGATGAAATAAAACAGCATGAGCTAAACCGGTTTGGCTGTATAACAAGTGCTTATATTAAATTTATAAACAATAAACTATAAACTATTCATTCCTCTCAGGTCTTAATGCGGGCGGGTTGGCAAACGGTAAGAGGTTGAGTTAATGTATACTTTGCTTTAGTGTTGGTTATAAAACCAAAACACTTTTACCGTCATTTCGATACCGCCCGTAGGTTGTATTGAATTAAAGGTATGTTGCGGCGGGCGAGAAATCCGTTGGGCAGTTGTGCAAATGTTGAGCATTAGTACCAATGCCCGGCAGATTCAGTGTTCATATTGTCTCATTTGAAATAAGATTGCGTTTTGCTGAACCTATAAGGTTTGCAGCGCTGCAATACCGCCCGGCAAACCTTATAGGTTTTACGACAGCTTCTTCGCATAAGAATGATTTAACTACAATTTTCGTGTTGGCTCGATCGAAAGGACGGCGCAAGTATGTTGATTTAATGTCAGCAAAAAGAAAATTCCCGAAGGGATATTCGCCCGACACCTCAAATTATTAATTAGCCGACAATAGTGGGCGTATCCTAAATTTTCGCTCGTTTAGAATTATGAGTAAAGGTGTAGGTTACGGTAATCTTTGCTCATTTGTAATCGGGAACCAGGCAGACCCCTCGTGCCTTATAATGACATTATTACGAATAAATTGAAAATCAGGTCTTTATTTTTAACCATGACCTTGCCATATTGCAATCAACTGCGACCGGGAAGTTCTTATGTTTGAATTAAAAAATGTAAAAGTTAGTAAATTACTTTAAGCGATCTCGTTGGAT
>JADLCD010000127.1 GCA_020847395.1 Chitinophagaceae bacterium | reverse complement strand
TGCAACCAGTAACCTGAAACACTAACAGTTTGAACTTACCACTTATCACTTACCACTTGTCCCTACCTCTATTCTCACTCCTTCTGAATGCGACATAAACTCTGGTGCATACATGCACTGTATAGTAGCAACCCCCGAAGAAAAATTACCCTCGTGTGTTACAAAAAGCGGGTATTCAAAAACATAAGTACCTTTTGATAACCAGCTAAAAAAGAAATTGGTTGATGCATCTTTTGTGCTTTCATAATAACCTAAGCCTCCCTGCCATTTATACGAGCTCAATACATTCACCGGTTCTGTGCCCGCCGCTCTCATATCTTTCATGTGTACATACTCCATATCCCTGTCTGCCCGTAATTCTATACGAACAATTAATTTATCACCAACTTTAAGCTTTGCATTATTACTCACTGGTTCCAGCACAGGGCCGCGGTCTGTATTTTTTTGAATGAACAGTTGCTTTTTTAATTGCAGCGGCATTGTTTCTCCGGAGGGAGGCGTGATTTTATCAAGGTCTTCAAAATACTGCCAGTATACTGCGCCCCAACTGCCTGATGTTTGTTTGGCAGATGAAGTAACAGCTACTTTTATATTACCCATTTCCGGTTTTATATCAGCCGTTGGAATACTTGTTTTGAAATAACCTGTACCCGCTTCTGCATTACCAGCATTTGATATTGTTGTTTTTCCAAGCGTAACAGTTACTCCGGGTTCACTAACTAACCAATCGCTGCCTTGCAACAATAAGGCATAACATGCTTCTGCAGTTGATTTGGTATTGCCCCAATGCTGTGTTTGTTTTTGTTTCAACAACCACAACTTCATATCATTCACAGCCTGGTTATCTTTTGTTATTTCTCCAAAGGCTTCAATCAATAATGATTGCGTTTCTATTGGCGCCTGATACCAGTAATATCCCCAACGGATGTCTTTCCAGTACATGCCCATTTCTTCATTCGTAATGGCATTTTGTTTTAGAGATGCGATAATGGCATTGGCTGTTTTTGTATCGGCGCTTCTGTAGGCAATCAACGCTATCATTGCCTGCATATACCTGTTTTGCTGCAACCAGTATTTTTTTGTTTGCTCCATGTAATAATTATATGCCGTTGCAGATGCCGTTTGTACTTTGTTGTTTTTAAAGAAGCTCCGCATATACAAATACTGGATAGCTGCATTACTCAGGTGATTCTTTTTAAGATCTGCTTTTATTTTAATAAGCTGATCGTATTCCTCCTTAATCCTGTTATCGGCATAGGATAATGCCTGCGGTAATATATTATTCCACTCACTCATTTTCTCCGCAGGTATGGCATGTAGTTTTTGCAGATGCGCAATGCCGGTTACGATGTATTGGGTAATAAAACGATCATCTCTTCCGCCTTTAAACCAAACAAAGCCACCGTTGGCGGTTTGCATATCTTTCAGCTTATTAAAGTTGGAAGCAGCTTCATTGCTCATGCGAACCATATCAAATAACAATGCAATGTTTTTCTTTTGCTCGGTTTCATTCTTTGCCTGCATTAGCCAGGGTGTTTCCTGCAATACAATACTTTTTAATTCCTCATTTTTTTCAAGCGCTGAGGAAAGACTTTTTTTATTACTGGAATCTGTAAGCCATTTGGTGAAAACAGCTTTTATGCGCGGCGCACTGTTAGCGATATTTGATGCGAGCATATTGGCATAATATCTATTAAATGTTTGCTCTGCGCATTCATAAGGAAATTCGGTAAGATATGGCAATGCCTGCACCGCATACCAGGCAGGGTTTGAGGTATACTCAACCGTTAGCCCGAAATTTTTTTGTGAGTTACCTGTACCGGATTTCAACAATTTTTCGAAGGTGAAATTTTTTGTGCCGCTGCTGCGCATATTAAGCGGCAACGCTTCTGTAACCAGCATTTGGTTGGTTAATACAGGCAGTATATTTTCTTCTCCGTCAGATAATGTTTTGCCTCCGCTGCCGGTGGCAGTAGCAGTAATACGATACTGCAATGCAGTATTGAAATTCGCAGGAACGCTTATGTCGAATTGCACAGCTATGCTTTGCCCAGCTTCAACTGTAAATGTTTTTGTGGGTGCAGCATTGTTAAACTGCTGATCAACCGGTTGAAGGGTAGCAGCATCTAACAGTTCAAGCCTGGCAGAACCATTCAGTGGTTTATCGCTAATGTTTACAATTTTAGCGCTAAAAGCCATCCTGTCATTTTCTCTTAAAAATCTTGGTGCATTGGGTTGTACCATCAGCTCTTTTTGTGTAACAGCTAACTGTTGCGCATAACCGAAAGCAAGTGCTTTGCTGTGAGCGATTGCCATCATTTTCCATTGGGTAAGCGCCTCCGGCATGGTAAAGCTGAAAGCGATATTACCGGCTTCGTCTGTTTTTAAATCAGGAAAGAAGAAGGCGGTTTCGTTGAAGTTTTTGCGGGTGGTAGTACTATTTCCTTTTGATTGTGAAACACTATTTTTTGTTGTTTCGAAACTGAATTTTAGCGAATCTACCATTGGCGCCGGGGGAGGAGGTACTACAATTCCTAATTCTTTAGAACCTGCCTGATTTGTTACGCCAATTTTAGCGGACGTTAGTTTTTCTTCATATCTAACATCTCCTTTTACGGTTCTTGGGGCTGACATTTTAAACATTTCATATCTCTCTCTTTCAACTCCTATCAACCTGTCATAACTCTTTTCATAATATACATCGTCAACCGGAAATGTATTTCTTTCCTCAGATTCAATATGTTGAAAGGATTGTCTCCCATTCCAGTAACTATAGGCATAGTATTGCGGCCATATAGACGGCATTTGCCAATAATGCGGTTTAAACTGGTCAAGCGATGCGTCATACATTGATGCCAGCATTTCAGCCGCTACTTTTTCTCCCTTGCTGCCGCTTATTTTTACCTGCCATTTTTCCTCGCTGCCGGGCTCCATTTTTTCTCTGAATGTTGATATATTAACAGCAAGCTGCTTGTTTGTCCACGGTACGGAAATAATATTATTGTTGATGTATACCCGGTTATCTTTTACAAAAAACTGAACTATACCAAACCCTCCACGATCATCTTCTGTAATGGGAAAATTGAAATTTTTCTTTTCATTACTGATGCTGAGAAACTGATATGAAATTTGTTTGCTGTTTTCATTGCGATCTTCAATAGTTTTATCTGTTTGCTGAATAAGAAATATATCAGCGGCAGCAGTACCTGTAATAAAAGCTGCGGTTTCACCCGGCTGTGCGTTGGTTTTAATATTGGTAAACCAATTATACTCAGGCAGCGGAATTGTTTTTGCTGCTGCATCATATAATTGTACGTATTCAATCGCTTTAATATCATTACCATCTTTATCCTTTGCGATGGCTTCTATTGCATACCAGCCCGGTGAGAATTTAGGATTTGCAGCAACAGACTGGTTTGAGATTTGAAATTTCTTATTTGTTGTATCTGTTGCTGAATATATACTATTGCCTTTTGCCCAGTTGTGATAGTCTGATTCATCCTTATACTCATCATGCGGAAAGAGCCTGATATATTCCGCTTCGTTAAAAATAAACTGGTCTGGTTTATCCCAAAACCGCTCCCTTATCAATCGTTGTGGCGCTTTCAGCGGGTATATATTTACCGTTGCTTTTACCGGTTCCGGCTCGCCAGATAAATTATTACTACCAATAAAAATACTTTTCAGGCTGTCTGCCTGTAATGGGGTTGCGGGTACGTTAATATCCAATACCACCGCTTTATAACCCACAGGTATAACCGAAGTGGCGCTTCTTGTTTCTCCGTTAATATCGGTAATATCTACCTGCACGGAATAATCAAATACAGGGTCGAGCTTTTTATCAATACTAAGATCAGGTATGGCATTAAATGCCAGGTTAAAATTACCATTGGCATCAGTGGTTGTGGTACCGCTGGTTATTTCCATATTAGGTACATTCGGCATTGGCCTCCTGTAAAACAACCAGGGATAAATAAATCTCGCCTGTCTTGATACCCTGTATGAAACTGTGGCGCCATCAATATTATTACCGGCATAGGCTTTTGCAACGCCTGCAATGGTAACGGTATCGTTTACCCTAAAACTACCTTTAGGTTTATTGATGTCTACAAAAAACTTAGGCCGCTTATATTCTTCAACAGAAATATTGGCATAACCATTTGTGTATTCTTTTACTGCAAGTGTAAAATTGCCATTAAGTGTATTTTGCGGTAGCCTGAATTGCCCTTGTATGGAACCGTAGTCACCTGATGTAAGCGATAGTGAATCTATTACCTGGTGATTGGCATCTCTCAATAAAACCGTCATTGTTTTTTGTTCAAGCAGCATCGCCTTCCTGCTTTCCCAATTTTTTGATACAGCAATAGCTTTAAAATAAAGTGTTTGCCCGGGGCGGTATATACTTCTGTCTGTAAAAAAATATACCTGGCTGTTTTGTTTTTCAAATGCTTCTTTGGTTTTTGCAATGGTATTGTAGGCATCATACCGGTTGTATTGGTACTGGTAATCATCCATAAAAAGATGATCTTTCTGCCAGTTAATTTCCAGCCGTATGTTTCTGTCTTCTTTGCCTTTTGAAGGCAATTGAAAATAGCCATTCTTATCAGCAGTTAATAGTTCTCCTTTCTGCAATTTGTTTTTACGGTCGGTATAATCATATTTTGATGTCCATATTTGTATGGCGGCCTGTGCTAATGGTTTGCCGGTGTTGCGGTGCAGTACAAAATATTCCTGCTCGTTATTTACATAGCTTATAGTGGAAACATAAAAAAACTGCGCGGCTAATAAGTTTTTATTGATGCTGAAATCTTTGTTCACACTTGCAATCAGCGCATATTCCCCAACGGGCAAACCGTCTATTTTTATTTCAGCACCATGTTCAAGGTAATCATCTGTGGCGGGCAAATCCTGTTTCCATTCTTTTGTTGCAGCAATAGCGGTGAGCTTTTGCCAATAGGTATCCTCATACCTGTTTTGCAAATCATTCTTTAGGGTTTTGCTTAATGGTATAATTCTGAAATAAGTTGTAGTAAGATTTTTATATTTTACCAGTGTGCGGAATGCTTCTCCCGGCACATTTACTTTCTCTGTAAATAATTCAATTGATTTACGAAGAATATTATTCAGCAGGTTCTGACAATCAGCAGCACCTTCTGTTTTTGGAAAACTTTTTATTGTTTTTTCACAGATGTCTTTTGCGGTTTTTAAAGCTGTGCTGTCAATAATATTATTGTTATCATCATTGTTGCCTTTATTAAAATAATATCGTGCCAATGCAGCCCATATTTGAGATATAGCAGGCGTTTTTCCATAGCGTTCGCTAAGTTGTTTCAGCGCTTTTTCATATAAGGCGTTTTTGTCGGGCATCACGCCATGTTCGTGAACAAATGCAAGTCGTCTTGCTTCCGCATCAATCAATGCATCAGCTGTTTCATCATTTAAATGAAATGCAAGTAACTGCTGGTAAATAAGCAATGCTTTGTATTGCAGCGCCGCAGTATCTTTTGTAATGAATTTATGATGAATAAAGTCAGCTATAGTTGCAAAAGCATTATCATCATTAATGGTGAATGCATAAGCCGGTTTGGTAATATCTCTTTCATCATTCTCGAAATAATCCAATGCTCTGTGCGCCAATAAATCGTATAAAGTAGGGCGAAGTTTGCGGGTATTGCCTTTTATAATTACAGCTTCATAATCGGTAAGCGATGTTTTTTGCAGGAGTTGTTCATTTTGTAAAGAAGCAAGGTATAACTCACTTATTTTTTTATGCAGGTCATCCAATGTCCAGGTGGCAATATCTTCTTTATTGAAATTGGTTGTATTTGTTCTGTTATAAAATTTCCAGCGGTTATCCTGAAAATAGTGCCAATACATTTCTGCTGCTATGGATTGTAATATTTGTTTTACAGGCTGCTCAGCAGTGGCAATTTCTTTCTCAATTTTTTGAATCTGTGCTGTCTCTGCGTTATCATTGGTTATTCCACCCAGGTTAAGCTGGTATACCAATGCTTTAATAAGTTGAGGGTTATTATTTTCTTTTTTTGCTTTAGCATAAATTTTATTCACTTCTTCAAGTGCTGATTTTGTTAATCCTTTCTTATTTACCAGGTCATCAATTTTTTTCCAGGCAGTATCGTAAGTATTCATTCGGGTTTGACTTTTAACGGTTACGAAAAGTAAGCACATTATCAAGCATAAAGCAATATATTTCAGATGCATAGTTGTGTTTTTGAGGGTATTCAAAATTACAGTTTGTTCGCCATGTTTATCCATATGCTTTTACAGATGCAAAAGGAGGGGAGATTGCATAAAAGCCGTTTCACGCAAAGAAGCTAAGTAAGCAAAGCTTGGAAAGAAAATCTCCGTGTATCTTTCTGTTCTTAATGCCTCCGTGGTTCAAAAAAACTCAGGTACATCTTCGCAGGTGCATTGCCGTTTAAAAATCTCTACCGGTTCGTGTAAAAGGTCTGAATTCCATTTCAAGATGTACTCCTCTGTCTTTCAGGTAATTTAGTGTTTGAAAAAATAAATTGGCGTGCGCCATATCTGTAAGACAAAACAATTCATTTATCTCCATCGCTCCGTATTTAAATTGAATCCTGTTTGATGTTCCAAATTCTATATACCCGGCATTTTCAAAATAGTATCCATACGGCGACTGACTATAAAAGGAGTGATAGAAGAAAAACAGATCCTTTATTTCTGAGAATGGATAGAACCGCGATTTGATTTCTATACCACTATCAAGTATTCTCATTAATATTTTATCTGTTTCATTTACAGGTTTTACTTCCTTGTTCGTAAAAAAGCCGATTGCCGCTAATAATATCCCTGTTAATGTTAGGAAGAGGGCAATAGGATTTAGTTTTTCAAAAGACCAAAAAAAAATTGAAATAGAAAGCAATATAAATCCTATTAAAGAGATAGTAGAGAAAGCGGATTTGTCGGACTTGACGATATAGGTTCTAAACTCCATCTAAAGATTTCTTTCTTAAAGCATTTTCAAATCTCCCCATTCTCACATTCCCACATTCTCTCCCGTTTTCAAATTGATTAATTTTCAAATTTTCAAATTCCCCCATCCTCACACCACCTGCGCAATCAAAAATTTTAAATAGTTTGTATTCTCCATGCCAGGTATAATAGGATGATCGGAGGATTGCGCCTGAAAAGTAACCTGCCGTAGTTTACGTCTTGCATCTTTTGCTGCCATACCAATTATTTCAAGAAAAAGTTCCGGTTGCACAAGGTTTGTGCAACTGGAGGTTACAAGAAAACCACCGGGCTTTACGAGTTTCATTCCACGGAGATTAATTTCTTTATAACCGGTAATAGCTTTTTGAATATTCTCACGGGTCTTTGTAAACGAAGGCGGGTCAAGCATCACTACATCATATTGTTTTCCTTCTTTTGCCCACGCTTTTAACGCGTCAAACGCATTGATGCATTGAAAGCGGCATATTTTGTCATAGCCATTCAATGCCGCGTTTTTTGTTGCCTGTGTACATGCGTTTTCAGAAATATCCAATCCTAATACTGACTTAGCGCCATAATGCGCCGCGTGAATTTCAAAAGTGCCCGTATAACAAAATGCGCCCAATACATCCGCACCTTTTACAATATGCTGAATGGCTTTGCGGTTGTCCTGCTGATCTAAAAAATAACCTGTTTTTTGCCCGTTCATTATATCAACATAAAACTTTAATCCATTTTCGTTGATGGTAATGTTAGTATCAAAAGGTTCAGACAAAAAATTTTTTTGTTGTGCCAGCCCTTCCAGCTCACGCACAGGCACATCATTACGTTCATAAATTCCTTTAGGAGAAAATATTTTCTGTAATGCCTTTACAATAGCAGGCTTCCATACATCAATACCCAATGCCAGGGTTTGAATAACAAAATAATCGTTGAATTTATCAATAATAAGTTGCGGCATCTGGTCAGCTTCACCAAAAATCAGGCGGCAGTTTTCAACATAACCAATCTGCTGCCGGTATTTCCAGGCTTCAGCCAACCTGTGATAAAAAAAAGCTTCATTAATTTCTTCCTGCTTATTGCGGGTAAGCAGGCGAACAATAATTTGTGATTTGGGGTTAATATATCCTTTGCCGATAAATTTTTTATCGTGTGTATATACTTCTGCTGTCTCGCCACCTTGTGCATCCCCTTCAATCGTCTTCACTTCATTATTAAAAATCCAGGGGTGCCCGTTCAGAATTCTGTTGCTGATCTTTTGTTTTAAATAAACTTTTATCATGGGCGTAAAGGTATGAGAAAGCTGCAACCGAGAGGTAGTTAAAAGGAGAAACTGCAATTACCCTGCAGACTCTGGTAATTTTTTATATCACCTGATTATTTTAAGCAACAGGCACATATATTATAAAGCGGGTTTCCCGCTGTTTGCAATACGTGCCTGTCAACTTATCGCGAATTAATATTATGAACCTTGTGATCTTTGATTTTGATTATTAAAATACTCCTGTTGCTTTTCAAAATCTTTATCATATGCTCTTATTATTGCTTTAACCAGGCGGTGACGTACCACATCGTCTTCATCAAGCTCAATGTGTGTAATTCCGTCAATGTTTCGCAATATGCGGGTTGCTTTTTCCAAACCGCTTTTTTGATGCTTGGGTAAGTCCACCTGTGTAAGGTCGCCGGTAATGATGGCTTTAGCATTGGCACCAATACGTGTCAAAAACATTTTTATCTGAAGATCGGTAGCGTTCTGCGCTTCATCAAGGATAATAAAAGCATTATCCAGCGTACGGCCACGCATATACGCAAGCGGCGCAATTTCTATGACGCGGGTGCTCATATAATATCCTAATTTATCGGCGGGTATCATATCATCCAAGGCATCATACAACGGACGCAGATAAGGATCAATTTTTTCCTTAAGATCTCCGGGTAAAAAACCAAGGCTTTCACCGGCTTCAACAGCCGGGCGTGTAAGAATGATCTTTTTAACAGATTTGTTTTTTAAAGCACGAACGGCCAATGCAACAGCAGTATAGGTTTTACCCGTACCGGCAGGCCCGATGGCAAACACTATATCATTTTTATCTGTTGCAGAAACCATGCGTTTTTGATTGGCGGTTCTGGCCCTGACGCTTTTGCCATTAGGCCCAAATACCAGCACATCATTGGGGTTCCGCTCAACAAAGTTGTCAACAGTTTCAGGATCATCTCCACCTAAGATCTGTTCAAAATAGTTTTCACTTACATTTCCATTTCTTTCGAGGTATTGAATAAGTAATTCTATTTTCTCTTTTGCCTGGCCTATTTGCTCAGGAGCGCCACTTAGTTTTATCTGCGTGCCGCGACTTAAAATTTTTAATAAAGGGAACTTCTTTTTAAGAATATCTAACTTACCGTTATTTACACCAAAAAACTCTATAGGATTAACGGTTTCCAGGTTAATAATTGTTTCTGTCAATGAGGTTTGATTTTAGGTTTTCAAATAATTGTACAGACTAACACATCCATCTGACCAAATTTAATGAATAGCAACTGAAATAACCAATAATTACTTATCAACAGGTGTGGAAATGATTTAAAATCTTGCTAATATTTTCAGGTTGAGTAACCGTGGTGTTAAACGATTGGGTATGGTATACACAGTATTTGAAAAATCTTTAATGAACATATACGAAATGGTATTTGCCCTGTCTAACAGATTGAATATTTCAAGACTGGCCCAGATGTTATCAAATTTTCTGAAAGGATTATGGCTCCTTCTTGTGCCTTTATCGCTGTCGAGCAGTAAAGCGCTGAATCCTATATCTACCCGCATATATGGTTCTATTACCAGCGCATTTCTATAGCGTACACTACCTGGAATATTGTATGGCATATTTGTTCCATAAATCATATTCAGGTGCACTTTAAAATTTTTATTTGTACTGAGGTAATCCTGGAAAAACATACCAAAACTAAGCAGCCTGTCCGTTGGTCTGCGTACCCATCCTTTATCAAAACGAACGCTGTCTGTTACAACCTGGTTTTCCGTTTCAGAATTAATAAATTCTCCATCGGAGTTTTTGTAGCGGTAATAATAAAAATTATCAATCTTCTCCATTGTCTTCATCAACCCGATACTTACCCAGCTTTCCGCATCTTTTACCAATTCACTGAAGAGGCGCAGCTCTACTCCTGCCGCATAGGCTTTGGCGTTATTGTTGCCAAAGTAACGTATGCGAACATTGTCAATATCATATGGATCAACATCCCACATGTGTTTGTAATATGTTTCAACTGTAAGTCGTGACGGACGATCCCAGGCTTTGAAATTATAATCCGCACCAATTACAGCCTGCCAGCTTTTTTGCGCTTTTACAGTTGTATTCACTGTACCATCATATTTTCTTAATTCCCTGTAAAACGGCGGTTGATGGTAAGCGCCGACTGCTAACTTAAAAGCCCAGTCTTTTTTTGCATCTGGCAACCATGCAGCCTGCAAACGCGGGGAAACAAGGAATTCTTTGTTCAACGAATTGTAGTTAAATCTTACACCAGCCTGTAGTGTGAAGTTTTCCTCTTTTCCAAACGCGATATTATCCTGCACATAGCCTGATAGTTTATTAATATCAAGATCAGCAGATGAACGGATTACTTTGCTTAACAATAATTGATCGCCGGGAGGGTAGGGGAGATTATAGCCGGCAGAATCCTGCGCTTCCCATTCATTAAGATGGTCGTGGATCAATGTTTTCTCAGCGCTTAATCCCCATTGCACATAGTGTTTACCATCATCCCATGTGCCTTTGTGAGATATATTCAAGTTTGTTATATTGAGCTTATTGCGTGCATGATTCATAAAAACACCTGCACCCAAAGGATTGGTAATTGAGCCGAAGTCGGCACTGCTCTTATCAAAGCTTCTTTCACCAAACAAATAAGCGCCCCAAATGTCGTATAGCTCCTGTTCGTTGTTTTCAATCCTGCTGACAAGCCATTTTAATTTTATTTTTTTATTGAGTTGTTGCGTTGCCGCAAAGCCGATCATGGATGTGGTATACCTGTCTTTTTCTTTGCCCTGGAAATATATATCCAATCCAAGATTTGCGCTGAATAAAGGAGAAAGTACAGATGAAGTAAGTTTTGCCTCTTCCGGAATTAAAGTAAATTTTGTTTGAGAAAAGTTTCCCAGCATTTCGAATTGCCAGGCATTATTCAACCTGTATGTAAGCAGAGCCTGTATATCTGAGGAAGAAGGAACATAGTTTCCTTTTGTTTCCTGTGCGCTTAGCAAATTTCTGTTTGAGCGGTTACGTACACCAATAAGATAAGTAAACTTTTCTTTTTTAGAAATGCCTTCTGCATGAAAGCCTTGTTCCAGTAAACTTACATATGCAGATCCTCCAAATGATTTTGGTTTCCGGTACTGAATATCTAACACACTGCTCATTTTATCTCCGTACTTTGATTGGAATCCGCCATTGTAAAAATTTATTCCGCCAGTGAGCTCAGGATTAATAAAGCTTAGCCCCTCCTGTTGCCCGCTTCTTACAAGATATGGTCTGAAAATTTCGAAGTCGTTTATATAAATAAGGTTTTCATCATAATTGCCGCCGCGAACATTGTATTGAGAGGAAAGCTCGTTGTTACTGCCTACTAATATTTTAATCAGGCTTTCTACGCCGCCTGTTGCAGAAGGAATTGTGAGCGCATATTTCGGATTAATTCTTACAAGCCCGGCTTCTTTTCTTTCCCGGTCATCTTTTATAACTATTTCCTCCAGTTGTTTGGCGCTTCCGGTCAACCGGATAGTAATTTTTTCCTGCTCACCGGCATTTAAATAAAAATTTCTTTGTACAGCATAAAAACCAGCAGATGAAAATACCAGTGCTATAGCTTTTTCGGCAGGCACCTGTATCGTGAATGTACCTGAATCTGAGCTGGCAATGCCGGTTTGTTTGCCGAGAATGGTTACAGATACCTTACTTAAGGGGTGCTCATTATCGTCTACAACCCTGCCATAAATGGTGGCTGTTTTTTTTTGCGCCAGCACATGAGAAAATGCCAGTGTAAAGCAGCATATCAGAATTGTTTTGGCAAAGTGCATCGGCAAAATAACGGCTTTATAGAGGCAATATTACACAATATCATTGTACAGGCTGAATTACCAGGCAGAGAAAAGTTTAGACATCCGGGCAGGCATACGAGCAAAGAACTACACATTAATAGATTTACCAGAGTTGTAGCTTAAATAAGCTGTAATAAAAAAACCGGAGTAAACCCGGTTTAAAATTTTATTGTTTCATTTTCTTCGCATCTTCTAAAAACTTGGCCAGCCCTATATCAGTTAACGGATGTTTTAATAAGCCAAGAATAGGCTCAAGCGGGCATGTGCAAACATCAGCACCTAATTCAGCGGCTCTTACTATATGCAATGAGCTGCGGATAGAAGCCGCGAGTATCTGTGTTTTAAAACCCTGTAAAGAATATATCTGTGCTATTTGTCCAACCAGTTCCATTCCATCCCAGTTACCGTCATCAATCCTGCCCACAAAGGGCGATACATATGTTGCACCGGCCTTGGCGGCGAGTATGGCTTGTCCTGCAGAAAAGACCAGTGTGCAATTGGTTTTTATGCCATTATCTGTAAACCATTTCAATGCTTTTACGCCATCTTTTATCATTGGAACTTTAACCACAATATTGGGATGTATTGCGGCAAGTGATTTTCCTTCTTCAACTATTCCGTTAAAATCAGTGGAAATAACCTCGGCGCTGATATCGCCGTTTACCAGTTCGCAAATGGTTTTATAATGATTCCTGACAGCTTCTTCACCTTTTATGCCTTCTTTGGCCATCAGTGACGGATTGGTGGTTACGCCATCTAAAATACCTAATTCGTTGGCTTCTTTGATCTGGGCAAGATTCGCTGTGTCAATAAAAAATTTCATAACCTAAAATTTGTGTTGTCCTTTAACTGTTGTTGATTAAAAACGGGCAACGAATATACAAAATAAAAAAGGCAAGTTACTTACATCGCACCGCTACAACCGCCTACCCTTGCTACCTTCCGGTCCTGGGGGAGTTCAGCAGGAGCTGGTCGTATAAGACTTGCCGCCGCAAAGATAGGAAAGAATGTGTTTGCCCGGAAATTTAAAAAACAGGCAGAAGGTGAAGGGTGAAAGGTAAAGGGTAGCACTCACGTTTGTATTACTACTTACTACCGGGCGGCAGTTGGCAATAAAATTTTCTTTTTTCGACAATGGAATGCCGGTGGATGGAGTACGGTAAATCCACAAAAAACAAGAAATATTGCTTTAAGCCTGGTGTATAAATTTCAGCAGGTGCAGTAATAAAATGTAAAAAGCATATTGATTTACCTCTCATTTTATCGGGAGGTAAATCAGTATTATCTTCTAATATAAGGGCTTTCATTTTCATAACCGCGCAGGTGATTACCTAAAACTGTGCCGTACGGTTTTCATGGAATTGATTGAAGAAACGCCCAGCACATTGTTTGTATATAGAAAAGAAGTGATTCGTGAGACACGAACCACGGCGATGAAGTAAGCCCACAACTTAATGAACCGCTGTATACGAGGTCCATACGTACAGTGGTGTGAGAGGTACATCTCATCGCCTACAAGCGGTGAGGCCGCCTACTCGATTAGTGGCGTTAGCTTAGCCAATTCGCAAGTTTAAGTCCCTTAATCCTTTTGAAATGCTCAATATTATTTGTTATCAGTTGTAAGCCGTTAGTCAGAGCTATTCCAGCTATTAAACAGTCTGTATGTCCGATTGGCTGACCTTTCTTTTTCAGTTCAGCAGATATTTCCGCAGCTCGTTGTGTCGCGCTAATAGTCAGAGGGAGGATTTTATTCAATTGGGCAAATTCCGTGAACTTTTTTAATTGCTTCCTGGCATCCTTGTAAAGCAGTCCGTTTAAAATTTCGTAGTAAGTAATGATACTGAAATTAATCGCGTCATAGTCTTGTAAATAACTTTCCACCTGCTTTACCACTTGAGGTATTCCGCGTAAGAATTCGGAAAGTATGTCAGTGTCTACCAGTGCGGGGTTCATAAATTAATGTCTCGGTCGAAAAGATCATTTCTGGTCTGCTTGGTTTGCTTTTGAAAGCCCTTATAATCTTTGTCGGACATGCTAGCGAAAGATCCTGCAAAAGAAAGAATTTTTTTGCCTGCATTATTCGACTTCTTGGAGCCTACTCGTAAAGAATGGATAATAGAATATAAGTCTTCCAGTCTGTCAACCGGAACATTCTTGAGTTCTTTTAATATGGTATTAAGTGTCATCATGGATTTTCAAAGATAATGTTTTTCTTGATTGAACCGAACGAATGTTGCATAGGATCGTCACCAACGTTCAACAGCTTTGCGTTCGGCAAAGCATTTGAAAAATGTCCAGCCCAACTTGCATAAAACCCCCTGTTGTGCGTTCGCTTTTTTGTCCACCGCCAAAAAGTGAATATTAAAATTCTACTTTGTCTCTGTCGCAATAATACTTTGCTATACCAACAATACAAGTTCCTGCATAATATTCTCCGTCAATAATTTTAGGATTTGAATTTTGTTTGTTAGCTGTTTTGTCATCGTCAAAATGGTCTGGTATTCCGTCGCTGTAAACAATTTTGTAAACCTTGTCTGCTCTCTTGCATTTAGGGCAAATTGTCTTGCCCAATGTGGTTTTCTTTCTTATGCCAGGAATATAAAAAGTCATTTCCGGTGTGTCACTCTCAAAAACAGTCACTGATGAAATCAGTATAGTGTCTATACCCAAACCTGTACAATAAAAGTCAAATGATTTTTCCTTTTTAGGCGTAAATGTTATAATAAAGTCGCCTTTATTATCTGTCACAGCCTTCGCTAATACCTTATTGCCGCCCTTTACAAAAACTATAATTCCATTCGTATAAGCAAATGTGTCTGCCGGATTTTTCTTTAAGTGTCCAGTTATAGTTACGGGCAAAGTAAGGTGCCTGAACCCTAATAAAAGTGTCACAGCGAAAATTGTCGATATGTAAATTGTTAAACGCAAATTCTGTTTAAAGTGCCGCTAACATAAATATACAAACCCCGTCCTTCCTTCCAAAAAATATCTTACTCCATATTCTTCTATTTTTCAAATAGTTATCCTTAATAACTCCTTTTCTTTACCCTGTTTTTTTGACGCAAATACACTTGGTGCCGGGCTTGGTATAGCGCTTAGCTAATGTAGATGGTCTACCAACAACAGGAGTGCTATTAGTCATTGTAAAACACAAAACCTATAAGGTTTGCAGCGCTGCAATGCTGCCCGGCAAACCTTATAGTTTTTTTTTACCTAAAACTGTCCCGGGCGGTTTTGCATTGAATTAAGCGATGATACACTCAATAACTGGTCGTACCGTCCACCTAATTCTCTGTAATAAACCAATATAGTATACTGGTTTTCCGCTTCCCATATATTGCCTTCTGTTTCCGTGGTCAGAAACCTGATATTGTTGGCCGATGGTTCTCCCAGGCCATATACATAATCATAGTAACCCTGTTTTAAAAACAGGGTTGTCTCATATTGTTTTTGCGTTTCATTCCATTGTAACCTGGCGCCATCATCTTTTCCATAATTGGTCATTTGTCCAACAATATATAAATCGTTTTTAGGAAAGGGTACGTTGGCAGGTGGCACATAGGTAAAATGCACGGTAGCATAATCTGCATTCCAGAAGGGATTTACATTTTCGTTGTTAACAGCCGCATACGCGCCATTATAATCTCTGTAATACACATATCGCTGTGTATTGCGGGAAACATCCGGAATAACATACAGATCATAAGTGGTATTGGTATTTTGCTGCCTGCGTACCCGGTCGCTTAGCAAACGGAAACTGGTTAGATCGAGCCAGCGCCATTCCCGCATTGCGGGAAATAAACAATCTGTTTCTGCATTATACTCGTAAGCATTGCCTCTTATTATGGTAGGCTTTATGTTTTGAATGCAATTGTCCCAGCGATAATTTTGCAGTATAACAACTTTAATCTGCTGTTGAGGATAGCTTACATTTAATGTACCTGAATTAACAGTCAATTGAATTTTCTGATAGCTTCTGAATAATTGCTGGTTGAATGGTTGCTGCACCTGGGCGGCTACATTGATAAGCGGTTGATATACTACAAAGCGTTTGGTGAATGCCAGTTTTGAAGTATCCCCGTTAAGAAAAATTTTAAGTACATAGTTGCCGGCTCTGGTTGGCATAATATCCCTGTTGGGAAAACCAAGTTGATAATGCGTGTATCGTGTAAGCACCTGCGCCGCGCTGCGATATGTAGTAATGCGCTGGTTCGTGTATCCTTTGGCGTAATCAAAATAGCTCATTTGCACGGCAGACCAGTCTGCATTGCGTAACTCAATATTATAATAATAGCTTTTTATATCGGCATCTAAATCGTCAAAATCCAATTGCAGCATATCGCTGCTGTTTAACCTGATAACAGGGTAGGAGAGCTGATTACCGGATTGCGAAAGCATTACGGTTTTAATATTGCTCATAAAAATTTTATCAGGCTCCCGCTGTGCTTTTAAAGTTTTAACTGAACAAAAAATAAAACCGAAAAGCATTATTGAAAAGTATCGTTTATACATCGCTATTTCAATTATCTTCACAATTTAGTAAAATACAGGATTTGGATATAGCCTCATTTATAGCAAGAAGAATAGTATTCAACAAGCAGCGTTTTTTTTCCAGAACAATATTGCGTTTAGCAATAACCGCAACGGCTATCAGCGTGGCAGTGATGATTTTAACATTAGCATTCTTAAACGGCTACCAACAGGCAGTGAGCGAAAAAATATTCAGCTTTTCAGGGCATCTGCGCCTGCAGCATTACGAGCAGTATAAAGCCGCAATAGCCGAAGAATCTCCCATAATGCCTAACGATACCATTGCAAATGCCATTGCAAAAACCGGGGGAGTAAAACATATTCAGGCCTTTGCCACAAAATATGCCATCCTTAAAACAGATAATGCTATAGAAGGTGTGCTGTTTAAGGGTGTAGGAAAAGATTATAATTTCAGCGCCATGCAGCAGTTTCTCACACAGGGGCGCTGGATACATTTTAATGATACTACCTACAGCAGGGAAGTGGTCATTTCTGAATACACCGCAAAGCAACTGGAGTTGAAAACAGGCGATAAAATACTGATCTATTTTTTTAAAGGAGAAGAAAAAAAGCCAAGACCCGATAAGCTGACCGTTGTTGGTTTATATAAAACCTATATGGAAGAGTATGATAAATTGTATGCTATAGGAGATATACAACTTATACAAAAGCTGAACGACTGGACTAAAGGTGAAATAGGCGGCTATGAAATTTTCCTGGATGATTACCATAAGATGGATGAAGTGAACAACAGGATATTTGAAACTTTGCCCGGAGAATGGGGAAGCAAAACCATAAAAGATATCTATCCCAATATATTCGACTGGTTAAGCCTGCAGGATATAAACGGGTATGTTGTTTTAGCCGTAATGATCGTTATTGCAGTCATCAATCTTATTACCTGTCTTATTATTATTGTGCTGGAGCGCACACGCATGATAGGCGTGCTGAAAACTGTTGGTGCAACAGATTGGACAGTGCAGAAAATATTTACCCTTCAGGGCGCTATTATAGCCTTAGCCGGCACATTTATCGGGTTAATAGTTGGCCTTGGGGTTTGCTGGATACAAACAAAAACGCATTTTCTTTCCTTTTGGGATGAAAATGCGTATTATATGACTGTTGTGCCTGTAAAGATTATCTGGTGGCAGGTTATTCTTGTGGTAATTGGAACAATAATAATTTGTACACTTACCCTGCTTATTCCGGCAATAGTAAGCCGAAAGATACAACCTGCCAGGGCAGTACAGTTCAGGTAAAATCGGGCAACAGAGTAATTCTTTTTATTTGCTTCCTTTATTATCCTTTTTTTCAGCTACGTATTTTGCATAAGCATCTGCATTTAATACTTCACCTGTTATTTTAAGTTCAAGCGGAATGTCAACACCCTGAACTTTTACAAAAACAGTTTTATCAAAAGTGCCAGCCGCCGCTGCATTAAAACCGGCTTTAATTACATTGCTTTTTCCTTTTGCTATAGGTTGCTCCGGCTTGGTTGGTGTGGTGCAGCCACATGAAGCCCATGCATTTTCAATAACAACAGGTTTATCGCTTATGTTGTCAAAAGCAAAGTCATACGTAACCGGCGTGCCCTGTTTAATCTTGCCAAAGTCATGCTTCTTTTCTTTAAAGCTTACAAAATCTTCGGCTTTTACTTTTGTTTCTGTGTTTTGCGCTACAGCCCATGATGTTACAGCAACTGCAACTAATGTAAAGAGTAGTTTTTTCATTGTTATAGTATTAATTTATATTTTTTAATAATTGAACACTTGCGTTTGCAGGTGCAGCTTCGGCTGGTGTTTGCCAAACTTCACCTTTAATTATAAACTGTTTTGTTTTGCCTGAATCATAAAAAACAGTAATAGTTTTTTCGAACGGTCCACCCATTGCTGCATTATAGCCAACAGTTATTTGTTTTGTTGCATTAGGGGCGATGGGTGTATGATCCCACTCAGGTGTAGTACAACCACAGGAAGCTTGCACATTTTCTATTTGTAAGGGTTCTTTAGTTGTATTTACTACTTCAAAAATATGTTTAACTGGTTTTCCCTGCGGAATCTTTCCAAAGTCGTATTTCGTTTCTTTCAGCAGTAGTACATCCCCGCTGCCGGCAGGAACGGCTTTAGCTGTTTTTTGCGCTGCTGCTGCAAGCATTAACAGCACTGAAATAGTGAATAAGTAAACTTTTTTCATCATACAATGTTTAATCCAATTAAGGTATTCATGATAAAAAACGACGATGCAAATCTACATATTGTTGCGTAACTATGTTAAAATCATATTTATATCAGTAATTTTTTAACAACATCACATTAACTTGCCGGTTTCATATTACATCTTATCTTCAAACAAAAAAACTTACCGGATGAAGCACCTGCTTATATTTGTAACCTTATTAACAATATCCAGTATTTCCTTTGCTCAAAAAGACAGTACTGCACCAACTTATACGCACTTTCCTTTGCCACAGTTTTCTGTGCTTTTGCCTGATAGCACTACATGGTATACTAAAAAAGATCTGCTCAAAAACAAGAAAACCCTTGTTATGGTTTTTAGCCCCGATTGCGAACATTGCCAGCACGAAACTGAAATGATCAAGGCTAATATTGCTAAGTTCAAACGTACACAAATTTTAATGGTTACGCCAATAGGTTTCGACAAAACCAAAAAATTTTACGATAAGTACGATCTCAAAAGCTATAAGAATATTACGGTAGGCTATGATTCAAAATTCTTTTTTACAAGCTATTTTAAATTAAAGATGTTTCCTTTTATAGCCATATATAATAAGAAATATGAACTTCTCAAAACATTTGAAGGTACAGCTAAAATGGATGATTTGCTGGAGTATATTAAATAGTTTATTTTGCCGAACATTTTTTAAGATTTAAATATATATTAACAATGAAAGTAACGGTTGTAGGCGCAGGTGCCGTTGGCGCAACATGTGCTGATAATATTGCCAGGGCGGCACTTTGCGAAGAATTGGTTTTATTAGATATTAAAGAAGGCTTGGCGGAAGGAAAGTCAATTGACATGATGCAAACTGCTACATTGCTGGGGTTTGACACAAAAATTACCGGTGTAACCAATGATTATGCTAAAACAAAGGGTAGTAATGTGGTTTTGATAACTTCCGGTATTCCCCGCAAACCCGGTATGACGCGTGAAGAGTTGATTGGCATTAATGCCGGCATTGTAAAAAATGTTACCCAAAACATATTACAACATTCTCCTGATGCTATTATCATCATCATCAGTAATCCTATGGATACAATGACCTATCTTGCGCTTACCTCAAGCGGACTACCCAAAAACAGGATTATAGGTATGGGCGGGGTTTTAGATAGTTCAAGGTTTAAATATTACCTCAGCCAGGCAATTCCCGCTTCTCCCAATGATCTTAAAGGCGTTGTAATAGGTGGTCATGGCGATACTACCATGATTCCGCTTACGCGGCTTGCAACATACCAGGGAACTCCTGTAAGTAATTATTTGAGCGAAGAAGCGCTTAAAAAAGTTGCTGCCGATACAATGGTAGGTGGTGCAACGTTAACAGGGCTGATCGGCACTTCTGCATGGTATGCACCAGGAGCTTCAGGGGCCGACCTTGTAAAAAGTATTGTGAGAGACGAAAAAAGATTAATGCCCTGCTGTGTTTATCTTGATGGTGAATACGGCCAAAAAGACATTTGTATGGGTGTGCCTGTGATCATCGGTAAAAATGGGTGGGAAAAGATAGTGGATTTTAATTTGAACGATGGCGAAAAGGCATTGTTTGCCAAATCTGCCGATGCGGTAAGAAATATGAATAGTGTACTAAAAACTTTATAAGTTTTTTACACCATTAATTATATTGATTAATGTATATTGCCGCAGTTTTTAGCTGCGGCAATTTTTTATTTTTTTTCCGGGATATTACGCGGCAATTTTCATGATAATTCAATACCTGTTATAACCTTTCTGTCTTCATTTGATATCCTATGTGGTAATAGTACCCAAATTAAAATAGTGCGCATGAAACTCATTTTACCCGTAGTATTAGTTGCTTTTTTATTAGTGAATGTTGGTTATGCCCAACAAATTCCTGTAAGTCGTAATCCTGCTTTAAACAAAACACTAAGCCCAACCTCAAATGAAAGGATAAGCCCTGAAAAAAATCTAAAGATTAATCCACAGTTCAACTGGAATCTTAACCCTTATTCCAATGCTGCTATTAATCCCGGTAGTAATGCGCTTATTAACCCTAAGTTGAATACAAAAGTAAATCCACATTATAATGAAGTAATTAACCCCCTGCGTACGCTTAGCTTAAACCCAATTATGAGTGGAAACTGGGTGGGATATTATATGTATGATAAAAATGACAGGCTTACAGGGTATTCCGTAATGGGAGACCAAATGGTAATCCTTAATTTTGACCTGAAAGGCAAGTGGACAGGTTATATGGTATCTGCTGATGGAAAAACCTACAATTGTTTTGATTTGAAAGATGAATGGACTGGTATGTTCGCGTGTACAGATGCAGACAGCGGTATTAATCTTTTTAACAAAGATGGGGAATGGACAGGCGAATTTGGTAAATAATCATCTCTTTTTTCGCATTTTAGCCTACGGTAATTTTTTGTAATTATACTATGCGGTTTTAACACATGACATCTGCTCTTCAATAATTTTTGAAGAGCAGGAATCGTTTAAAACTGAATAGTAGTATCCTATGGTTAAGTATCTTAATTCTCCCCTGAAAATTACAGGCAGTTTGCTCATGTTGGCTGGTTTTTTTGTTGCAGCATTTACACTTGGTCAATTGTTGTTTCTGGGTTTATCCGTTTTTTCACTTGGCATTTTAATTCATGTAACCGCGGCTATTCTTATACGCTCGGTAATGACGGATAAGCTGAAGAAAATATTTGAAATTCTGCTGATCTTATTTATTGTATTCTTCTTTTCAATTCTTGTTATGGATTACCTTGGTATAATAGGCATAAGCTGATTAAAATCGTTTTCGTTAAAAGGCGATTAAGTACAAGAATAATTTATTAACTAAATAAAGAGAGTTTAAACACTTTTATGCTATGTTGAATAATATTCATCAGTAATTTTCAACAGCAGTTAAATCGCCAGGTTTTGAATGAAGATGAAAGCTAAAATGCAGGGAGCAAATGATCGTATTTCTCAATCTCCTTTTTTATTTTTGATATTTCTTCTCTCTTTGGTTGTATTTTCCGCTGGTTTACAGGTAAATATTTTAGTTTAAATTCTTTATCAGTTAATTTGCTGTTTATTGCATTATACCTGTCCATTAAATTCATTCTTAATCCATGTATAGTATATTTTCAAAAAAGATGCTTACACTTTTAGTGCTGGCATTTTCTGTTCAATATGCAGTTGCTAAAAACAGCATTTCATCAATGCAATGCGAATAAACTTGTGCCGATTTAAATGTTTTTCAGCATCCATATATTGCAGGAAGTATGTCCTGAATTGCCTAAAGGTTTATCTATTTTTTTAAATCCCCGCTTTTCATATATGCTTATGGCATCAGAAAAATCAGGAAAACTTTCAAGGTATATTGTTGAATAACCGAATTGTTCAGCAGATTCAATACTCTTTTGCATTAAGGCTTTACCGATGCCTTTGCCTCTTGCATGTGCAGCGAGGTAGAATTTTACCAATTCAACGCAGTTGGCAGGAAGTCCTTCGGTTGGATAAACGCCACAACAACCAACAATTTTCCCCTCCATTTCAGCAACCCATAAAATAGATTTTTCTTTTTGAAACAAATCAAACAAATTATCTGTTGTTGGGTCTGAATATACGGATCCGCATTTCGGGGCATTGTATTCTTCAAATACAGCCCTGATCATTTTGGCAAGCGGCGCATTATCGGTGATTGCTATTGCTCTGATATCCATATATGGTTTATTGCCGGAAGATAAATATACTTGCTTATATAAAGCAATTTTGAAGTGCAGTGCGGATATTCTTTGCGGGATTTTTTTTTGCTGATATTAAAGTCAACGCGCATTCGTTCTGTACGTACACATTTTTAAAACTACGAAAAACCTGTTTGGCAGTTGCGCAGATGTTGAGCATAAGTACCAACGCCCGGCAGATTTCTCCCTCGTAAAAGAGTGATTTAACTACGATGTTCGTGTTGGCTTGGTCGAAAAGACGAGCGAGAGTGTTTTGATTTTAAAATCCGCATTAATACAAAATATCCAATTACTCAACCACTCGCACGTCCTTGCGATCCCGCCAGCATCAAGATTTGAATTGGATAAATGTTGCGGCGGGAGAAGCAATCTCGCACAGGTTCAAAATGAGGGAGTTTCCAAAATTTATTTATGGATAAGCAGCTTAATACAATCACTTGTTATATAGCCAAATCCGCTTCGCATATGTTGTTTTATTTCATCAGCACATCAAATTACTCATTAGCCAATGCTCACCTCTTGTTATAATTATTATATTCCCTGTTTTCCCTAACTTGTGTAATACTCTGTTCACCATAATTTGTTTCTATGAAAAGAATGATCGTATTACTTTCCCTAACTGTATATACTTCAATTTTAATGGGGCAAACAAAAAACAGCAACATCACATTACAGGTAAAAATTAAGGATGGTACACTTGAAGGTGTTAACTCTTCCGGAATAAAAATATTTAAAGGTCTTCCCTTTGCACAACCGCCTGTTGGAGATTTGCGTTGGCGCGAACCGCAACCAGTGAAAGCCTGGAGCGGTATAAGAAAAGCAGATCATTTCGGGCCAAGGGCTATGCAGCTTCCGCTGTTCAGCGATATGAATTTTCGTTCTGATGGCGTAAGCGAAGATTGTTTATACCTGAATGTATGGACGCCCGCAAAAAAAGCGGAGGATAAGCTGCCTGTGCTGGTATATTTTTATGGCGGAGGTTTGATGGCAGGTGATGGATCTGAATATCGCTATGATGGAGAAAGCATGGCCCGCAGAGGTATTATAACGGTTACGGTTAATTACAGGTTATCCGTTTTCGGTTTCTTTTCGCATCCGGAGCTTACAAAAGAATCTCCCAATAAAGCATCGGGCAATTATGGATTTTTAGACCAGGCAGCCGCATTAAAATGGGTACAACAAAACATCAGCGCTTTCGGAGGCGATCCTAAAAAAATTACGATAGCAGGTGAATCTGCAGGTTCTTTTTCTGTTAGCGCTCAAATGGCTTCGCCGTTGTCGCGGGATATTATTGCAGGGGCAATAGGAGAGAGCGGTTCATTGCTGGGCACAAGACCAATACTAACTTTGGCAGAAGCAGAACAGCAGGGCAAACAGTTTGCAGATTCACTTGGTGTTAAAACACTTGCCGAATTGCGCAAGCTTACTGCACAACAGGTATTAGATGCTACTAAAAAATTTCGTTTAGGCAGCGCTGTTATTGATGGCTATTTTTTTCCAAAATCTCCGGTAGATATTTTTCTGAACAAACAGCAATCAAAAGTGCCGTTGATGGTAGGCTGGAATTCAGAAGAAGGAAACTGGAAAAGCATTTTAGGAAAGGAAGAACCAACTAAGGAAAATTATACAAAAGCTGTTCAGCAATTGTATGGCACAAAAGCTGCAGAAGTATTAAAAGTATATAATCCTGCCAATGATGATGAAGTAAAGGCTGTTGCTACCGACCTGGCTTCAGATCGTTTTATAGGATTCAGCACATGGCGGTGGAGTGATATACATACCAAAACAGGTGCGGGTAAGGTTTACCGTTATTATTACGAACGTCCGCGCCCTGCAACGAGAGAAAATCCTGATGCAACTGCGGCTACCGGTGCAGTACACTCTGCAGAAATAGAATATGCAATGGGTAATCTCGGCACTAACCGTGTGTTTAACTGGCAGCCGGATGATTTCCTGGTGTCTCAGGTATTGCAATCGTATTTTGAATATTTTATTAAAACAGGCAACCCCAATGGGTTGGGTGTGCCGGAATGGAATAACCTTGTTGCAGGCAAACCGGCAGAGGTAATGCATATAAATGTTGATACAAGAATGCAGACAGAGAAATACAGGGATCGTTATTTGATGACGGAGAAACTGTGAGAAGGTGGAAAGTAGAAAGTATAAGGTGTAAGGTAGAAGGTGTAAGGTGGTTACGGGTACTCCAACTAAAAACCTATTTATAAATAGTAAGCCTCAACCTGAAACCCGGAACTTGTAACCTGAAACTTGTAACCACAAAAACCAACTTTCACTATCATGAACGCTCTATTTAAGAATATCTATCAGCATCCGCTTTTATCGGAAGAGGATTTGAAAGCGATTGCAGCTATTCATCAGCAGGTAATATTTGCAAAAGGAGATACGCTTCTGAAAGAAGGACGTGTAGCCAATGAATATTATATTTTGGAGAATGGATTGATAAGAGCTTTTGTGCATAATTACAATGGCGATGAAATTACAACAGATTTTTTTACGGATAATAATCTTGTTATTGTGCCTACTTCTTTGTTTCAACGCAGCCCTTCACAGGAAAATTTACAGGCATTAACCGATTGTGTTTTATGGAAAGTTGAGTTTAATGATTTTCAACAATTGTTTCATCGCCTGCCCGGATTTATTGAATGGGGTAGGTTATGGTTCACTACTCAATTGTTTTCGGTGAAGCAGCGCTCGCTTGATATGATAATGGAAACTGCCACCAACCGTTATTTAAAATTGCTGCAACAAAAACCGCAGATTATACAACATGCACCATTAAAACAAATCGCTTCTTACCTCGGGGTTACAGATACTTCACTGAGCCGCATAAGAAAAGATATAACAGCTTAAAGTAAAAAGGCGGCAAATACTTTTTTGTTAATGAGAACTGCCTGTTGATTGACAGAGTTAAAGGAAAAATTACCTCAGAAGATAGTATAGAACCTAATACAAAGCAACAACTCATAGCCGTATTGCAACATCTGCAGAAGCTGATATAAGTTTTACAACTTGCCAAATGGCAAGAATATCATTTTTACAAACCCTGTAGTATAATACTTGTCAAATGACAAGTGGAACAGGCCTATTGCTGCACTATTTTTGAATTGCAAAAGGAGATTAAACACCTCAGTAGATGTATTATTTTTTCACATTTAAAAATTAAAACAATGGAAAACAAAATATCAAACCCGGTAGGTTGGTTCGAAATTTATGTAGATGATATGGACAGAGCCACTAAATTTTATGAATCTGTTTTTAAAACAAAGCTTGAGCAGATGTCAGACCCAACCAATCAATCTATGCAGATGAAATCTTTTCCCGGAAATATGGAAGGATATGGAACGCCCGGCGCACTTGTAAAAATGGATGGCATGAAAGCTGGCGGCAGTAATATCATTATATATTTTGCCTGTGAAGATTGCGCGGTTGAACAGGGTCGCATTGAAGCAGCCGGCGGAAAGATTTGCAATCCTAAAATATCATTAGGTGAATATGGGTTTTGTTCTATTGTAGCCGATACGGAAGGAAATACAATTGGGCTGCATTCAATGAAATAAATCTTTGCATAATGAAACCAGGTAATCTTGTAGCAACAGTTTTAGTGGGTAAACCGTTGGATATTGTTTGGCAAAAGTGGATTACACCTGAGGATATCAAAAAATGGAATATTCCTTTTAATAACTGGTGTTGCCCAACTGTAGAAAATGATGTAACTAATGGCGGAAGATTTTTTTTCAGGATGGAAACGAAGGATGGAAGAGAAGGTTTTGATCATAAAGGAAAATACGATGAAGTAATGCCGTTGCAGTATATTAAATACACACAAAATGATGGAAGAAAATCTATAATAGAATTTCAGCAGATTGATCAGAATACCATTGTTCGCGAAAGCTTTGAACCTGAAAAATTAGTGCCTAACGAAGTGCAGCAGGAATTTTGCCAATCTGTTTTACAGCGGTTTAAAGAATATGTTGAAGAGGATAATCTTGTTGATTAAAAGATGAAATAAAACAAAATAAATCTGAATAGCAGCAACAATTATGAGAGCACCTCAAATAAATATTAACTATATAAACCTGTCAATATGGATGTTCCTGTATCAAAGCAATTAAATATTGTTATCCCGGCATATCGCTGGCATTCACAAACCTTTTTAAATGTACTGGATGGTATTTCAGAACAAAATGCTTTGAAAAGAATTGATGACAAAACCAATCATGTAGCATGGATGGCCGGAAATTTTGTGAATACCCGTTATAGTTTGGGGTGGGTGCTTGGTCTTCGGGAAGAAGATCCATTTAGTTCATTATTCTTCCAGGCAAAAGCGCTGGATGAAAGTTTCAGCTATCCATCTTTACAGCAGTTAAAAGAAAACTTTCATAAAATTTCTCCTTTGGTATATCAAAAATTGCTGACAGCCACTGATGAGCAATTGGAAAAGAAATTTCCTATAGGAATGGATGTACTTTTTTTTGAAGAAAATATTTTAAACTTTGTAGGCATGAGTATTGGCAGGGCAGATTATTTATGTGGACAAATGGGTTTGATGCGAAAAATACTTGGCTACGAGGGAGTGAAATATGGTGTTGACGAAAATTTAAAATACTAAAGATGCAATTCAAAGAAAATGGCTATAAAGAAGCCAATGGAATAAAGCTTTATTATGAAGTATTTGGTGAAGGAAAACCTTTGGTGTTGATTCATGGCGGTGGAAGTGACCTGCAATTTGATTACAGTGAAGTAATTCAAAGAATGAGCGGGCAATATAAACTTATCGGAATTGATCTGCAGAATCACGGCAGATCAGCGCATCGCGATGTTCCTGAAACTTTTGAGCAGGATGCAAGAGATATTATAGCGGTGTTGGATCAACTTAATATTGATAGAACATCATTCTGGGGATTCAGTAACGGTGCTACAACAGTATTGCTGCTCGCCTATCTGTTTCCCGGAAAAGTTGAAAAGATCATCGCTGCTTCAGGTGTTACCAAACGTACTGGAATGATAGATGGTTTTTTTGAAGGGATGGCGCAGGCAACCATTGATCATATGCCTCAATATTTGAAAGATAATTTTCTTAGATTAAATCCTGATCAACGCAAACTGCTAAATATGTTTGAGAAAGATAGCCAGCGCATGATTAATTTTAAAGATTGGGATGATAATATGCTCCATTCTATACAATCGCCTGTTTTGTTTATTGCAGGAGATAGTGATGTGATGAAAGCAGAACATATTACGGAAATGCATAGGCTTGTTGCAGGTTCAAGATTGATGATACTCCCTTCAGGGCATGGGAGTTATATGATGGCAGATGAAAATGGAAATGTTGACAATGCGTTGATTGATTTTACGGTGAGCCAGGTTAAAAAGTTTTTAAACAATTAAAATAGTTAGTTATGACAACGAAGAAAATTGCAAACTGGTTTTGCGATTATGTGCAACATGAAGACTATTGCTGCAACAGGAATCAATAATCAATAATATCAATTTTAATTCTCAAATTTCACAGTTATGCCAAAGTTAAATCCTTATTTAAATTTTGATGGTAAAGCAGAAGAAGCTTTCAATTTTTACAAATCTGTTTTTGGCGGAGCCTTTTTGGGTGAAGTATTCAAAATAGGAAATGCGCCCGGTTGCGAAAACCTGCCTGCAGATGAAAAGAACCGGGTGATGCATATTGCGCTTCCTGTTGGTAACGATCTTTTAATGGCTTCTGATATTGTTCCTTCAATGGGGCATAAACTTATTGAGGGCAATAATAATCACGTTTCTATTTTTCCCGATTCGAGAGAAGAAGCAGATAAATTATTCAAAGGATTATCTGCGGGCGGAGTAGTAGAGATGCCCCTGGCAGACCAGTTTTGGGGGGATTATTTTGGAAGTTTTACAGATAAGTACGGAGTAAAATGGATGATCAACTATTCAAAGCAGAGCCGGTAATTGCAAGTTTGAAGGGCTGTATTTCGTGAAAGAAATGTTGAACTGTAGTGCTAAAGCCAAACAGATTTGCTTTTTGTGAGATTAGTTTTCCCTCCCAAAAGGTTGATTTAGCCATACATACATTAAATTCAATACAACCCGTTGGCGGGTATCGAAATGACGATGTGTGTGCCGTCCTTTCGACTAAGTCAACACGAACATTGTAGTTAAATCGCTCTGTAGTATGTTTTAGCAGTACGATAAAATTATTTCCCCTTTGCAGAAACTTTTGTTCCTGTTTTTTTTCTGCCGGTATCTTTCAGCGCTTTATCAATAAGCCATTCTATTTGCCCGTTCACGCTCCTGAACTCATCAGCGGCCCATTTTTCAAGTGCTTTATATACTTCGTCGTCAATACGTAAAACAAAATTTTTTTTATCCTTCACTGGTATGGATTTTATTTAGAAGAATACCGGTATACTTCGGCGTAATCTTTATCCAGGATATTGGTAACCGTATTAATTTTTTGTGAACCCAGGTAAAACATGCTTTTATTATTGAGCGTAATACGAAATCCTTTGTTTCCTGAAATATTATGCACGGCTCCAAATCCTTTTTTTCTATGGTATCCATACTGCAAATATGGATATTTAAGTACCTGTATTTCTGTAATAGTTTTTTTATCGAGAAAGCGATATTTTTTAAACCAGGGTCGCCACCGGTAATAAATACCTTCTGTTGAAATGATTGTTTCCAACCTTGTAAAGTAAAAGCAAGACAGGTTAATAAGTTGAATGCCTAAGAATAGAGGTATTACCAGAAGAGGTGAATTTGATTTATCTGAAATAGAAACTACTATTACAGGAATCAATGAGGTTAAACAGCCACAAATCAGCAATACCCATATCCATGTTTGCCTGAAATATTGTATTTCTCTGAATAATATTTCTCCAGATGGTTGTTTAACACGCATACTATTGGTATAAGGTTCCTGTATTCAAAATGGGTGTTGCACCTTTTTCGCCACATAATACAACCATCAGGTTACTTACCATAGCCGCTTTCTTTTCTTCATCAAGATTTACAATATCTTTCTTAGAAAGTAATTCCAAAGCCATTTCTACCATGCCTACCGCACCCTCCACAATTTTTGCTCTTGCAGCAACAATTGCTGTAGCCTGTTGTCTTTGCAGCATTGCGCCTGCAATTTCGGCGGCATAAGCCAGGTGACTGATTCTCGCTTCTTTTACTATTATACCCGCAGGCGAAAGTCTTTCATTTAATTCCTGTTCAAGAATTTCGTTCACTTTATTGCCACCATCACGCAAGGTGATTGTTGCTGTTTCATCTTCAAACTGGTCATAAGGAAAGCTTGTTGCCAAATGCCTTACCGCTGCTTCACTTTGAATTTTTACATAATGATTATAATCTTCCACATCAAATGCGGAGCGGTAAGTATTATTTACCTGCCAAACTATTACTGCAGCAATTTCAATAGGGTTACCCAATTTATCGTTCACTTTAAGTTTAGAGCTTTCCAGGTTTTCTGAACGGAGCGATATTTTCTGCTTTTTAAATAGTGGGTTAACAAACAACAGCCCGTTTTCTTTAACAGTACCAACATATTTTCCAAAAAAGGTAAGTACATTGGAGTGATTAGGGCTTACTACAATAATGCCCATAAAAAGGAAAATAGATGAAATGAATGAAAGTATAGCCAGGAAAACAATTAACCCTGTGCCGGAGGTTGCGCCGTAAAAGAACAGAAAACCAGCCAGAAATAAAAAGGAGATTG
>JADLCD010000126.1 GCA_020847395.1 Chitinophagaceae bacterium | reverse complement strand
TTACATACGTTTGAATAAAGTAAACACCTGCCCCTAATTCTGTAAGCGGAATAGAAACAGTATTATTTCCTTCAACAAGTTGTTTGTTTAATAATTTTACCCCTAATTTAGAATAAACTATCATACTTCCTGTTTCATTCCTGTTTAAGAATATACTATACACACTTTCGTCCTTTGCAGGGTTTGGCAGTAATGATATTTTATTTTTATAACTTTCTATTTCATTTATCCCCACTGTACAATCAACAACCGAAACATCGTCTATAAAATAATAGGAAACAGCGTAAAATAAATTTGCTTGATTATTGGAGTCAAGAGTTGTATTGGCATCATCATTAAAATTACCAATAATAAAATATTTTTCCCCCCCCCCGGCAATGTAAGTGCCGCTTATTTGTGTCCAGTTTAAGGTATCATAAATAATTCCGTTAGTGTTTACTATTTGAGGAGTATAGGGTAAATTTAAAGCCGTGCTGTAATCTACCGAATTGTCCAGTGATAAATACATTCCTATATTGCTTGTATAATATTTTCCGCTATCTGATTTTACCACATAAAAGCTAACGCAATAGGTATGCCCCTGCTTTAAGGTATCAATTAATTGCCCCCCTAAATATTCACGATAACCATTTGGTTGAAAAATTGGACTTTGATATAATCCCAATCCGCAATATGCTATTCCTGTTCTGGCATATTGGAATCCTAAGCCATTAGAAGGTGCGGGAGATGATATGCACAAATATTGCTCACTAAAATAATCACAACTGCCACCGCTTGCCCAATACCAGCCTGTACAGGGCATTTGAGGATAATTGTTATTTTGAAAAATGGAACAAGGTATTGTGTCCTCAAATGAAGGATTCAAAACAAGATTTTGAGCTTTACAATACACAGATACACAAAGTAAAATTATTGATAATGCTTTTTTCATATTGTAAAAATAATAAAAAAGAGGCTGTCTCAAAAGCAGACAGCCTCTTTATTTTATTCAAACACTAACTTTATTTTTTTGCAGCCGGTTTATTTTCTTTGTAGCGCATGTCTGGTGTGCCATCAGCTTTTTTATGCACCTGTGTTCCGGAGGTTTTGTTCTCCTTAAAACGTTTGTCGGGAGTGCCATCGTTTTTTACATGGGCTTGCTGTGTGCTGGCAGTTTTGGCAGGTGTTGCCTTTACTTCTTTTTTAGTTGTGGTAGCGGCCTGCTTGGTGGTGCCTGACTGTGCCTGAGAAAAAGTAATGCCTAATCCCAGTGCAATAATTAAAAGTAACTTTTTCATTTTGTATAAATTTTGATGGGGTCAAATGTGTAGTTGGCAACATGATACTACTATGAAAACACAAAACCCTTTTATGTGGAATTGCTGAAGAAAAATAGGTACATAAAAAAACTGCCCCGAAATTATCGGGGCAGCTGCTTCATTTAATACTATTTCTTACCATATTTCCACTCTCTGTTCCGGAGCCAAATACAACTTGTTTTCTTTAGTTACTTTAAATGCTTCATAAAACTCCGGCATATTGCGTACTGTACCGTTGGCACGGAATTTACCCGGACTGTGTGGATCGGTTTTCAATCGTTTTTTCAACTCTTCGGGGCGGATGTTGTTGCGCCAAACCTGTGCAAAGTTGATGAAGAAACGTTGCTGTGGTGTAAAGCCGTCCAACAAAGTTTTTGACTTGGCATTTTCTGTTTTTTGGAAGGCAGCATAGGCTATAGTCAGTCCGCCTAAATCAGCAATGTTCTCACCTAAAGTAAGCTGTCCGTTGATGGTGAGTGAATCAATTACTACGTAACTATTAAATTGTGCTACCAGTTTTTGAGCATTTTGATTAAAGAGTGTTTTGTCTTTATCTGTCCACCAGTTTTTCAGATTACCATCGGCATCATACTGGCAACCCTGATCATCAAAACCGTGTGTGAGCTCATGACCAATCACTGCACCCATAGAGCCATAGTTAACAGCATCGTCAGCAAGCGGATCAAAAAATGGTGGCTGCATGATAGCTGCAGGAAAAACAATTTCATTGAAGCCCGGATTGTAATAGGCATTGATTGTTTGTGGCGACATGCCCCACTCTGTTTTGTCAACCGGCTTTCCTAATTTTGAAAGGTTGTACTGAAACCAATATTCTGCCGCACGATTTACATTGTTACAATAGGAATCTTTTTTAATAATCATCTTAGAATAATCGCGCCATTTGTCAGGATAAGCCAGCTTTCGGATAACCTTTTCTAATTTTGCCAATGCCGCAACTTTTGTCTGATCTTCGAGCCAGGTGCGTGATTTGATGCGTTGCTGATAGGCTGTAATAAGATTATCTACCATTTTGTTGACACGATCTTTTGCCTCCGGACTAAAATACTTTTTCACATACAACTCTCCTATCAACTCACCCATAGTACCATTCATGGTTCCTAATACACGCTTCCAGCGTGGACGCATTTCTTTAGCACCACTCAATACGCCCTGATAAAATTCAAAATCTGTTTTAACAAAGTCTGAGCTTAATGTACTTGCACGGCTGTTAAGGATATCCCATTTAAGATAAAATTTTAAATCTTCCAATGGTAGTTTTTCCATTAACTCATTGAACCGTTTAAAAAATTCTGGTTGTCCAACAATGATTTCATTTTCTTTTACACCAAACGAGCCAAAGTATTTCTCCATAGAAAATGCAGACATTTCTTTATTAAAATCTTCGGTAACCATCTTATTGTAATTACTTTCCGGATCGCGTAACGCAACTCGTGAGCGTGATATTCTTGCCAACTCTGTTTCGAGACTCATCAGATTTCCTACAGCATTTCCCTCCGGCTGAATGCTCATTAAATGAAACATGTTTTTGATATGCGATAAATATTTCGCTCTGATTTCTACTGACTCTTTATCATCTTTAAGATAATAATCTCTGTCAGGCAATCCCAGCCCACCCTGATAAAGCGTGATAATTATCTGATCACTTTTCTTATCATCTTGACCAACATAAAAATTAAAAAAACTGTTAATGCCTATAGTATGCAGATAAGCCACCAGTGCAGGTAGTTGATTTTTATCTGTTACCTTATCAACTTTTTCGAACAGCGGAACAATGGGTAAGAAACCTGATTCTTCTATAAGTGCAGTATCCATAGCAGACAAATAGAAATCACGTATCTTCTGTGTGGAGCTACCTTCTGCAGCATCTTTATTTTTTGCTGTCTCTTCTAGTATAGTAAGTACTCTATGACGTGTAATATCATCCAGCACATTGAAAGAGCCCCATCGTGTTTCTGAGGCAGGCAGCGGGTTCTTTTTTAGCCAGTTGCCGTTTACATATTGGTAAAAATCATCTCCGGGATTTACACTCTTGTCGAAGTTGGACAAATCAATTGCTTTGGGCGCTTTAGCGGCTGTAAGTGATACAGTTTGCTGTGGATCTTTTTTCTTAAATGCAAAAATTGCTGCAAGAGAAACTGCACAGCAGGCAAGAATAAATATTTGTTTCATTAGTATAATAAATTAAGTAACGGATTTTAAAAATTTAACTTTGTTTGAAAAGGTAATTTTCTTTGGTGTTATTTTTTCAACGCTGTGAAATATTGAAAGAAGTAAGGTATTGTTTCTATGCCTTTATAGAAGTTAAACAAACCATACTTTTCATTGGGAGAGTGCAGGTTATCGCTGTCTAACCCAAAGCCAAACAACACCGTTTTCAGACCTAACTCCTTTTCAAACAGTGCAACAATCGGAATACTTCCGCCACCTCTGGTGGCTATCGGTTTCTTACCAAAAGTTTTTTCCATTGCCATACTGGCTGCTTTAAATGGAACACTATCTGTAGGAGTTAAAACAGGTTCGCCACCGTGATGGGCAGAAACTTTTACTTTGACAAAAGGTGGTGCAATGGATAGAAAATGCTTTTCGAAAAGCTTGGAAATATTGTCTGAGCTTTGATTCGGTACCAGACGCATGGAGATTTTTGCAAATGCTTTTGAGGGTAATACAGTTTTAGCACCTTCACCGGTGTAGCCTCCCCAAATACCATTTACCTCAAGTGTTGGTCTGATACTGGTTCGCTCAATGGAAGTATATCCTTTCTCGCCCCATACCTCATTAATGCCCAAATCTTTCATATATTCTTTTTCGTCAAAAGGTATTTTAGCCAAATCTCCTCTGTCAGCATCACTCACCGTCAACACATCATCGTAAAACCCTTTTACAGTGATATGATTATTTTCATCATGTAACGATGCAATCATCTGACAAAGTATTGTTGCAGGATTTGCAACAGCACCCCCATAAACACCACTGTGAAGGTCGCGGTTAGGTCCTGTAACTTCAACTTCCATATAGGCCAGACCGCGCAATCCAACATCAATAGAGGGTGTGTCGTTGGCAATCATCGAAGTATCTGAAATCAATACTACATCTGCTTTAAGTCTTTCTTTATTGGCTTTAACAAAAATGCCAAGGTTTGATGAGCCTACTTCTTCTTCTCCTTCAATCATAAACTTTACATTACATGGCAGCGAAGATGTTTTCATCATGCTTTCAAAGGCTTTTACGTGCATGAACATCTGTCCTTTGTCATCACATGAACCACGTGCAAAGATGGCTCCCTCGGGATGAAGGTCTGTCTTTTTAATTACCGGTTCAAACGGTGGTGAATGCCATAAATCCAATGGATCGGGCGGCTGTACATCGTAGTGCCCATACACCAAAACTGTTGGCAGCTTAGGATCAATTATTTTTTCTCCATAAACAATAGGATGTCCACCTGTTGGGCAAATTTCAACTT
>JADLCD010000125.1 GCA_020847395.1 Chitinophagaceae bacterium | reverse complement strand
GGTATTGTTATTGATTCTTCCATTTTTTTCTTTTTTGCTGTCATCCGTATGCAGTAAGCATACTACCAGGCTGTTATGATATTTTTAATGATGGTTTGCTATCTTCATTCTTTAAAGGATAAAATTAATTGTTTGCAGTCAGCAGTTAAATATTTTTTGTAATGAAATTAAAAGCTTCAGCTATCGTATGTTTAATGTGGCTATTATATTTACCTGTAGTTACATTAGCACAAACTGTTTCAAAAAAAGTAGAAATAGCTTTTCAACAGTTTGAAAAAGATTCACAACTGGCAAATGCTATAAGTTCGCTGTATATTATTGATGATAAAACCGGCGAAATTATTTTTGATAAAAACAGCCGCATTGGATTAGCACCCGCATCTACCCAAAAAATAATTACAAGCATTACAGCATTTGAATTATTGGGCAGGAGCTTTACTTATTCTACCTCTTTTGCTGTAGCAACAGATAGTATAAATAATACTATATTATACATCATACCTTCCGGCGATCCAACTTTAGGCAGCAGCAGGTGGCAAACTACAAAAGCAGAAAATGTGTTGCAAAGAATAATTAAAAACCTGCCGAAAAAAACATTTACAAATATTTTGATTGACAGCAGTAACCGTGGAGCCGATAATATACCAGACGGCTGGATATGGCAGGACGTTGGCAATTATTATGGTGCAGGTTCAGAAAAACTTACCTGGCGCGAAAACCAGTTTGATATCCTTCTGAAATCGGGGAACAAAATCGGCGACCCGGTTAGTATTGCAGCCACTGTACCATCTTCTATCTATCAATATACACTACAATCATTTGTTACTTCTGCACAAACCGGGAGTGGCGACAATGCCTACATTTATTTTCCGGTAAATGGTAATGAAGGAATTATTAAAGGAACCATACCTGTTAATGAAACCAGGTTTGCTATTTCAGGAGCATTTCCTTCAGGCAGTTTGCAATTTGTGAATGAACTGAATGACAGTTTAATGAAACTGAATTTGATGTCTCCATCAAATAGTAGTGACAAGTTATTTACAAACACAATTAAAAAATTCAACCCATTTCATACAGAAACATCTCCCCCACTCGATTCTATTATTTTTTGGCTGAACAGGAAAAGCATAAACCTTTATGCTGAAGCTTTGATTAAAACTATCGGGTTAATTAAAAAAGGATATGGCAGCACAGACAACGGTTTAGCCGTTTTAAAAGATTTCTGGAAAGAGAAAGACATCAACCCAACAGAATTAAATATGTTTGACGGCTCAGGGCTTTCTCCTTTAAACAGAACTACCACCCATGCACAGGTGCAGTTATTAAAATACGCAAAACAGCAGCCGTGGTTCGCTTCGTTTTATCAATCACTGCCACTATATAATGGCATGAAAATGAAGAGCGGCACTATTACCAATGTAAAAGGGTTTACCGGCTATCACACTGCTGCCTCTGGAAAAACGTATATCTTTTCTTTTCTCGTTAATAATTATAACGGATCGGCAACCGCGTTAGTAAGAAAGATGTATAAGGTATTGGATGAGTTGAAGTGAATTTGAAATTTGAGATGGCGAAGGACAGTCTTTGTTTTAAGTTTATAGATTTACGCTTGAGTATACTTTAGCTCCTTTTTATAACCTCGATCGCCAATTTCAAATCTCAAATTACCCTATTTCCCCATCACGCCATCCACACTGGCTTTACCGGGACCAACCAATAATATACCGAGAAATATAGCGAGATATAAGCCGGCTTTTTCACCCTGCGTAAAAATAGCGCTGCCGTGTAATTTGAATAATGCCACTGCCATTGCTATTACAAGTGGTAATACGGTAAAGCGCGTAAATAAACCTATCATTACAAAAATTGAACAGAAAAATTCCGCGAAAATAACCAGCGCAAGCGATGCCGCACTTCCAATGCCAAGGAAGTTCATAAAAGTATTTTTCTTTTCAGCAAAATGAACAAGCTTGTCATAACCATGTGGTATCATCATCAACCCTGCAGTAATGCGCAAAACAAATAAAGCAATGTTAAAAGCCCAGTCAGTATAACTTGTAGATAAAAGCCGTTTCATTCTGTTTTTTCGCAAAAATACGCGATACAAACCTTTTATCCACACGATTATAAAACCGATCCTTACAAAAAAATTGTTAGTAGTATCTTAGCGCGATTTTTACTTTAAGAAAATTGTAACAAAAGAGGGGGGAACTTCGTGCAACGCATGGTTTGATATTTGCGTTTGCCATATAACCCATTACACTATTATGCAAAAACGTTTTATTTTAACCGCTGTTGCTTTAGCATCTTTTTTTGCAGGAGCATACGCACAGCAAAGCGCCATCCACACCGATCCGGATGCAGCTTACAAGCAAGCAAAAGAATATTTTCAGAATGAACAGTTCAGTTTGGCTTACCCGGTTTTCAGGGAGCTAAGCCTTGCTACGCGCTCCACCGACAAAAGCAATAATGTTATTGTATATGATGATATACATTTTTATACCATTGCCTGCCGCCTGTTGCAAAATGAAGGTGTTGCCGCTGATGAAGCTATAAACTTTATGCGGGTAAATTATAACCCTTCTCTGAAAGAGAGAATGAGTTTTTACCTGGCGGAATATTATTTTAGAAGAAACGATTTAAGCAATGCACTTGCATATTATGAACAAACCAATACCGGCAATTTAAGTAACCGCCAGATTGCTACTATGAAGTTTCACCAGGGCTATGCATATTTCTCCATGAACCAATATGACAAAGCCTCTCCCCTGCTGAAAGCTATTGCTACCAATTCCGCAGACCCCAATTATACGGATGCCAATTATTATTATGGCATGATAGCTTATTCAAAAAAGAATTATAAAGAAGCCCAGGCTGCATTTCAGAAAATAGAAAATGACACTTATTACAGAAATATAGTGCCGGTATATGTTGCCAACATATATTATATGCAGGGGCAAAAAGATAAGGCATTGAGCTATGGAGAAGAATCGCTGAATAAACCCCAGAATAAAAAAGATGCTTCAATGGAAGAATTGGTTGGGCATAGCCTTTTTGAAAAAGGAGATTATGCAAAAGCGCTTCCACATCTTGAATCGTATGTAAATAAATCAAAAAAAGTTAGCCGGGAAACATTGTATGAATTAAGCTATAGCTACTACAAGGCAAACAATTTACCAAAAGCTGTTGAAGGTTTAAAGCAACTCAGTGGTGGAGAAGATTCTCTTAGCCAGAATGCTATGTATATACTGGGTGATGCTTATCTTAAGCTAGGCGATAAAGCCAATGCAAGAAATGCATTTTCCTTTGGCGCTACCAATAATGTAAACCTTTCGCAACGCGAGGTTTCTAAATTCAACTATGCAAAACTTTCTTACGAATTGGGTTACCAGGATATAGCGCTGAATGAATTCAGAAGATTTCTTGGTGAGTATCCTAATTCAACCTACCAGAAAGAGGCTGCTGAAATTGCGGCAGGGCTTCTCGCCAATACCAATAATTACCGCGAAGCGCTGAATATACTGGAGAAAATTCAATCTCCTTCAGAAGCCATCAAAAAAATGTACCCGAAGGTATTGTATGGCAGGGCGATGGAATTGATAAACGACCAGGATCTGAACGGAGCAAAAGCATTGCTGGATAAGGCATTGAAAGATCCATACAATATGCCTGTAATATCTTATGTAAATTTCTGGCAGGGAGAAATCGCTTATCGTCAAAATCGTCTTGATGATGCTATCCGTTTTTACAATGATTACCTGAACAATCCCGGAACGCCTTCAGGAGAAGTAAGCTCTGCCAACGCAAAATATAACCTGGGTTATTGCTATTACCGCAAAGAAAATTACAGGCAGGCCGTAAACTTTTTTGAACAGGTTAAAAATGCCGCTTTAAATGCAAAGCCGGTTGAACAGGATGCATATATCCGGGCTTCCGATTGCTATTATATGAACAAAGAATTTGCGAAGGCCAGATCAATGTATGGCACTGTAATCAGTAACTCATGGCCATCTGCTGACTACGCCACTTTTCAAACAGCGATGGTTGCAGGAGTGAACAGCTCAACAGAAAAAATAAATCTTTTAAAAAGTTTTGATAAAAAATTCCCTACCTCTATGCTGATTCCGGATGCAAATCTTGAAATAGCTAAAACATATCTTGCTGATGAAAAGTATCGTGATGCGGTACCGTATTTAAATAATGTTATCAATGCACCGGTTGCGGGCAATTTAAAACCAGAGGCGCAACTTAAACTTGGGTTGAGTTATTATAATCTTGATAATAATGATGAAGCACTTAACCAGTTCAAAAAACTGGTATCTCAATTCCCTAACTCACCGGAAGCCGAAGAAGCCATTGATAATGCAAAAGCTATTTATACTGCAGAAGGAAGGACAGAGGAGTATGTAAACTTCATGAAAAGTGTAGGCAGGTCAGTAACGGTGAATGAAGAAGAAAACCTTACTTACAAAGCAGCGGAAAATAAATATATAGACAGGGATTACAATGCCGCTTTTACTGCGCTTAATACTTACCTGTCTAAATTTCCTGATGGCGCTCATGCCATTGATGCCTGGTTTTTAAGAAGTGAAATTTATAACCAGCGTAAAGACTGGAAAAATGCTTCGGCAGGTTATGCAGAAGTTGCTGATCGCGGCCCAAGTAAGTATGCAGAAATGGCTGCCTCTACTGCCGGCAGGATATATTATTTTGAATTGCAGGATTATGCTAAAGCCGAGCAATATTTTACTAAACTTAAAGAATCGGCTGCAGGTGGTGAAAATCGTTTAGAAGCAATGAGAGGTATGTTGCGCAGCCAGTATCAACAGAAAAAATGGGCGGATGCAGTGTCTAATGCGCAGGAATTATTGAAAGAAAAAAATATAAGTGTAGATGATAAAGTGCTGGCGTATATGGTAACGGCAAGAAGCCTGCAGGATAAAAATCAGTATTCAGAGGCTATACAAAATTTCAGGAATGTAGTGAACATTAATAAAGCTTCATTTGCGGCGGAAGCAAGATATGAAATAGCCAGCTCATATTTAAAGCTGAATGATCTGAAAAATGCAGATAAAGCAGCTTTTGAAACCATCAACAAATCCGGATCATACGATTACTGGATTACCAAAGCATATATTTTACTGGGTGATATTTATTTAAAGGAAAAAGATTATTTCAATGCAAAAGCAACATTACAGAGTGTGGTTGACAACAGCAAAATAACAGAGCTTAAGAACGAAGCAAACGACAAATTGCAAAAAGTAATTACGGAAGAAAAAACAGACAGCAAGATCGGAGGCTGATGATTAACTCACTAACTAATGTTTAAAAAATGATCACAATGCAAACAAGAATATATATTACCAGGTTATTCATAATCACAAGCGGTATACTATTTTTACATGCATCCGCAAAAGCGCAGGAGCCTGCAAAAAAACAAACCATTGATATTACTTCATCTTTTAAACCTACTTTAAAAGATGCGGCAAAAATCAATTTCAACGCGGCTTCGCCGGTACCGGATTCAACAAAGCCAACTTTTAAATACACTATACCGGTAAACAGCCTTGCACTGGTTTATCAGCCTGCTGCTGTTACTCCCACCCCATTAAATATTGATTCAGCCGGAAGCTGGGCTGCCACTAATTTTATAAAACTTGGTTATGGTAATTTTCAAACGCCTTATGCACAGGTAGGTTTAACGCTCGACAATAAACCTAACTCTTCACTTAATATACTGGGTCATTATATTTCATCAAAAGGAAGCGCGGTGCCGAGACAGCAATACGCTGATGCCGGCGCAAGTGCGTATGGCAGTACTATTAATGCCAGGAACCAGGAGTTATACGGTAAATTAGGCTTAAGCAACAAAGCATATTACCTGTATGGCTATGATCAAACCGCTCACAATTATAATAAGAATGAATTGTTGCAACGATTTTTAGGCGTTGATGCTAATATCGGTTTCAGAAATATTGACCAGACGGGTTTTGGTTTATTATATCACCCTGATGTGAAGATTTCATTTTTTAATGACAACCATAGCAACAGGGAATTTAATATTGTGGGTGATGTACCTCTTGAAAAAAGAATCAGTGATGAGCTGAGTATCAAACTTGGCATTAATGCAGATTACACGCAACTATCACCTAAATCTGCGCAGTCTATCAATAACTTCATCTTTACTGTTCCTATTGCTATCAATTTCAAAAATGAATCACTCAGCATACATGGCGGCGCAATACCCTCATGGGATAATTCAAACTTTAAACTGTTGCCTGATTTGATGGCTGATGTAAAACTTAGTGGAGAAGAAGCTATTCTTCAATTCGGCTGGCTGATGCATTATGATAAAGGTTCTTATCAAAGATGGGCTTCTTTAAATCCATACCTGGCATTACCTGGTTCGCTGTACAATACAAGAATAAACGAAACCTATGGTGGTTTGAAAGGCACTTTTCTTGAAAAATTCTTTTACAATGCCAAAGTAGGATTAGTACAGTTTTATAATATGCCGCTTTTTGTGAATGATTATGCGCTGAATACTTTAAATGATGGCAAAACATTTGTAGCGTTAAAAGAAGATAAATTAAATGCCTTCCAGGTTCACGGGGAAGCAGGTGTAGTGCAGGCAGAAGATTTTTCTCTATCTGCAAAATTTAACTGGCTTTTATTCGGCAAACAAAAAACACAGCAGCAGCCCTGGGGAGTTATTCCAAGAGAATTAAGCGCTGCGCTGCGCTGGAGATTGTTAAAAGACCTTTGGTTTAAATCTGATCTCTTCTTTTTTGAAGGAGCAAAATATATGAACAGGAGTTTAGGGTCAGAAACGGCAAGAAGCCCGGTTGATCTTAATGCGGGGCTTGAGTTTCGTGTTACAAAGCAGTTTAACCTTTGGTTGCAGGCAAATAATATATTCAACAATACTTACCAGCGCTGGAATCAATACGAAGTATATGGCTTTAATATAATGGGTGGCATCGTATTCAATTTTGATAGTTTTACAAAACCATTGACAAGGCAATAAAATAATACTTATCATTTTAACAAGGGCTGCATATATGGCAGCCCTTTAATTTTAGGCTAATTAATCAGAGAAATCTGCCGGGCATTGTTGCTAATGTTCATCTTTTGCACTACAGCCCAACAGATTCCTCTCCGCCGCAACATACATTTAGTTCAAAGCAACATTCCGGCGGATCAGAATGACGGGTGCGGCTCTCATCTTTCCTATAGAAACAATACGAAAATTGAAGTAGCATGCCTCTTTGTGTTATCTCTTTCAAAACTTACAGCAGGTTGCTTTTGTTAAAAGCGAAATCCCTGCTAATTTTAATAAGTAACCTATAATCTATAATTAAATACTACCTTAGGTTTATTATATTCGATATGTTTAATATACTATACAAATATTTAATTCAGTATAAAACGCTTGCATTACCGGGGCTGGGCACACTGGAATTACAGAAAATTCCTGCAATCAGCAATTTTTCTGACCATGTTATTTTACCGCCAACTTATAAAATAATATTAGATGATGCAAAGGACACACCATCTAAAAGCCTTTTTCAATACATCACTAATCAAACGGGTATAGCGGAATGGGAAGCCATAAAGCAATTGAATGATTTTTCCTTCGATATAAAAAACAGCTTAAAAGAAGGAAAAAAAATTGCGTGGAAAGAAGTAGGTGAATTCAGCATGGAAGATAATGGCATTACCGTATTAAACGCTTCTAAAATTCAATATGATTTTATGGTGCCTGTGCCTGCGGTAAGAGTAATAAGAAACAATGTTAACCACACCATACTTCGTGGGGATGTTGAAGTTAGTGAGAGCTTTTTCAGGCAGCAGGAAGCTGAAACAGCTATTGCAGAAAGAAACAAAAAATGGTGGATTGGAGCAAGTATACTTGCCGCAATTGGTATAGGTTTAATATTGCTGTATTTTTATAAAAACGGCTTTGATTTTACCAGGTTTTTTAATACTACACCACCCGCTATAAAAGAAGCCCCTGCTACATACAAATAATGTAGCAGGAACTATCTTTCTTTAATAAAATTGGGTAAGAAATGCAACAATTTTCCCCAACTACATGCCTTGTTTATCTTCCGGGCGTTCAGTTCCGGCAAACGCTTTTTCTATTTTATGCATAAGGCTCGATACAGGCCCTTCCATTTTGTTTGTACGATCATCAAGACTATTATCATCCAACATTTCACCTGCGCCCAGGGCTGCAGGCAGGTGTAATAAAATATTTGTTCTTTGTTCCGTAAATAAGTTTTTCACAGCAATCCCTGTTGGCTCGCTCAAATTTTCTTTAAGCACCTGCACAGTATCAGAAAAAACATGATCAAGTTTTGCTTTTGCTTCTTCTGCCATTACACCTCCATAGTTTGCAACCTTTGAAAGAAGCGCTTCACTGCTGGTGCCAAACACATCTTTACGCCAGCTACTGGCAAACTCATTGGTAAAAATATTGGCCGCCTGGTGTTCGTCTCTTGAATATTTATACAAGCCCACTAAAGTTGCCGGTATGGCTGCCTGGGAAAGCCTGTGTGCATACACTTCTGCATCAGCAGCAACATCCTGTGTGTTGGGGTCTATCTTGGGCAGTGCAGATATTCCATCCCGCTGCGCCAGTGTTTGGATCAGATCAAGTGCCATAAACTTTTATTTACTTACACTTATTGCAAAACCATACCAAAAAAAGCGTTACAATCATTTCAATAGCAACAAAGTGGCTTTTATATGGAAAAATGTAAAGAGGAACTCAAAAGTGGGATGTAAAGAATAAACGCTGCTGTTGTTGGTACGCCACTCATAGTGGTAACCATGCGCTCTATTCGCTAAATTTTTTCCGGAATTTTGATAAGAACCAACGTGGAATTATTCTTTCGCCGGATTGATATACTACAACCTGAAAACGAGGCACAAGAAGATAGGTAATAATTACGATCACAACAATAGCAATGCCCTTCATGGAGATATCAAAAAGAAAATATGCTATCGTTGCCAGTAATAGAGATACAGCAAAAAATAATAATGCTTCCAGCAATGCGGCTGTAACTTTTTTTGACATTTTACAGGTTTGCTAGCAAGATACAAAATAGACGGCACTTTTTGTTATAGGTTTGTCACAAAGGTTGCCAACCTTCAACACGTTCGCTTTAGTATTGATACCTATCCCAAAGGTTGGCAACCTTGGATTCAAAAACGCTTAAACAATCCTGATCATGCTCCCAATGCCTGCTTTGCGAAAAGCACGCATTTTTTAACTTCTTTCACCGCATCCGAACCCTCCGGTATTTTATATTCTAATTCTATGGAAACAGGAATTTTATATTTTTTTTCTTTTAAAAGGTTAAGTATGGCAGGTATTGGTGTATCGCCTTCACCCCAGGGCAGATTATCTCCGCCATTTTCTTTTGTTTTACGATCTTTTAAATGCATGGAAGTGATGCGATCGTGCTTTGCCTGTATAAGTGCCAGTAATGTTTCTGCTGTATTATTTTCGCCGGCAGCTATATAGTGCCCGCAATCAAGGTTCATAGAGTTATATGGCGATTGACTCAAAGCTGTATCCCATGCAGTGTCGGTTGCCTGTGTATGTGCATGATAACCCACATACACTTTATGTTTAGCTGCGAGTGTACCTAAGCGTTGGGAATGTGCAGCATCTTTTGGCAATTCAACAGTAACGGAATTTGCGCCTAATGCTTTTGCTGCTTCTAAAGCATATTCAATTTCGGCATCAGTATTATTGGGGTTTAGTGCATTTGGCTTAAATGCATAAATACTTACGCCTGCTTTCTCAAACATTTTACGTATCTCTTTAAATTTATTCATTGGTGCAGTGGCGCGCCATTCCGCAATCTTTGTTTTATCGTCAGGAATACCGGCGTATTTCTCCGGGGCTTCGCCCATCAGCTCTATTGCACTCACACCACTATCAACAATAAACTGTAGTAGCTGGTGAATATCGTGAGGCATGCTACGGTATGAGTATGTAATGGTGCCCACCTGCACATCCGCGAATTTTGAGTTTGGTTTATCCGGTAAAAAAAGTCCTTTTGCTATCGCTGATCCTGAAACAAGTAAACCAAGAGATGCTATAGAACCTTTGGTTAAAAAGGAACGACGTGAAAGATTGAAAGATGCATTTTTTTCTGCAAGCATAAATAAAATTTTAAATGAACAGGATTACTAAGATATGCTTTGTAAGTGAAATGTAATTACGGAGAAAAGATTGAACAAAATTGGGCAACTGATACCATTATTTGTACAAATACGATCAATAGCAGTATGTTATTCTATGCTGTTTTCAGTTTACCAGTTCCGCCTCCTGCCTGCTTGCTCCTGTATTCTTACTACTTACCACTTACTACTTACTCCCCTCACCCATTTCTCCCCTTCTCATCAGGATATAAATGCTGAACAATATCACTTTGCCACACTTTTTTTGTATCTGCATTGAGTATAGATAATTTCCCTGTAAATGCAGCGCCGGTATCTACATTCCAAACATTGGCCACATGCATTGGCATATCATTATTGTAATTGATAGTGGGTGTATGGCCAATAAATATTTCTTCAAAAAGCTTCAGGCGTTTGGGATATAGTATCGAGTCGCGTTTTATTTTTTTATCCATGGTTACGGCTACTTCCCATAATGTTCTGTCCCAGTAAAAATTACTCTCATAACTTTCCATTACAGGACCATGCATTGAGGAAAATCCCGCATGCACAAATAACCTGTTCTTATCATCTGTATAATAGTTCTGCATCCGGTCAAAAAAATCAAGATGACAATGCTTTTCCTTCGCACTTATATTTTTATATGCCTCAACAGTAGACCTGCCGCCATGCTGCAGCCAGTACGGATTGGGATACTCTCCTTTCAGCCATGCCTGGCACCATACATCATGGTTCCCTTTAAGGAAAATACAATGACACATAGTGCTTAATTCGTTAAGGTAGGTTATAACTCCCGGCGATTCAGACCAGCCATCTACATAATCACCAAGAAAAACCAGCAGATCATCTTTCCTGAAATCAATTACTGTAATCACCTGTTGCAATGCTTTGAGTGCGCCGTGTATATCGCCTACAACAAAAGTTTGAGCCATCGGGTGAGCGTATTATCAATAATAATTATGAATATAAGCTTTTTTGAACGTTGCTCTTATTACTTTTTCTACATACCATTTGAAAACCAATATTACTTAACGCTGTAGCCACACAGGATAGTACAGGATGGCCCGGCTGTAGCCAACTCTTTAAAAACAACAACGATACTTAATCAGTTAAACCATATATTTATACTATATAAAAGGATTGCACACATGAATACCCGACACTCTAAAAAGATGGTCCAATATTTTGTTTTAATTTTTTCCGCAACCGTATTGCTCTCATCCTGCGGTTCAAAAGATTCAACGCACATAAAAATCAGGAAAGGATCGCACATTGCTTTGGTTGGTAATAACCTGGGATCCCGTATGATAAACTATGATTATTTCGAGACGGAGATGCAATTGCGCTATCCCGATAGTATGCTGTATTTCCGTAATTTTTGTGATGGAGGTAATACGCCGGGCTTCAGACCACATGCTGCAAGAAATGATCCCTGGGCTTTTCCCGGTGCTGAAAAATTCCAGACAGAGCTTGCCAAAAACTCCGGTAGTGAAGGTTTTTTTGATTCACCTGACCAATGGCTTATCCGCCATAAACCAGATATCATCATAGCTTTTTTTGGATACAATGAATCTTTCCAGGGAAGAGAAGGACTGAACAATTATAAAGCTGAATTAGATGCCTTTATTAAACACACTTTAGGTCAGTATTACAAGGGCGATTCTTCACGGGCCCAGTTAGTAATTGTTTCGCCTGTTGCTTTTGAAAATCTAACCGCTACATATGATCTTCCTGACGGAAAAAAAGAAAATGAAAATATTAAGCTATATACCGATGGAATGAAACAGGTTGCTGATGCAAACGGCGTTTTATTCATAGATGCTTTTACGCCAACAAAAAAATGGTTTGATGATGCAAAAGATTATTTAACGATAGATGGTTCACAGTTAAATGAAGAAGGCTATAAAAAATTCGGCGTATTGCTGGCAAATGAAATTTTCGGCAAAACTTCGCCGGTTGCTGAAGCAAATAAAAAATTAGTATACGATGCGGTAATGGAAAAAAACTGGATGTGGCTTAATGATTATAAAATTCCCAATGGCGTGCATGTATATGGTCGCCGTTACAACCCTTTTGGCCCGGCCAACTATCCTGCAGAAATTGAAAAGATTCGCCAGATGACTGCCATCCGTGACACCGCGATATGGAAAGCATTGAAAGGTGAAAAAATGGATGTGGCCGCTGCCGATAAAAATACAAGAGTGTTGCCACCTGTAATTACTAATTACAACCCTGAGCAAAATGGTAGTTTAACTTATTTGTCGGGCGCAGAGGCGGTGAAGAAGCTAAAAGTTCCGCCTGGTTATAAAATTGAATTATTTGCATCAGAGGAAGATTTCCCAGATTTAGCCAAGCCAATGCAAATGTCGTTTGATAACAAGGGAAGATTGTGGGTAGCAACCATGCCAAGTTATCCGCATTATAAACCGGGCGATACAAAGCCCAACGATAAAATAATTATTCTTGAAGATACCAATAACGATGGTAAAGCCGATACACTTAAGGTTTTTGCAGATCACCTGCACCTGCCTGTAGGTTTTGAAATTGAGCCTGAGGGCGTATATGTATCGCAGGGAACAAATTTTAAATTATATACTGATACAGACGGAGATGATAAAGCAGACAAAGTTCAAATATTATTAAGCGGCTTTGATGACCATGATACGCATCACAATATTCATGCGTTTACTACAGATCCTTCAGGCGCTATATATATGGGTGAAGGCGTATTTCTTCACACCAATGTAGAAACTTCGTATGGCCCTGTACGTGGTACCAATGGTGGCTTTTACAGGTATGCGCCGCAGTTGCATAAACTGGAACGCACTGCACAGCTTTCTATTCCTAATCCATGGGGTATTGCATTTGATGATTGGGGGCAACCCTTTTTTGCAGAAACTTCAGGGCCTGATGTACGCTGGATGTTGCCCGGTACCGTATTGCCAAGATATGGAGAAGCAACACATAAATCATTTAACCTGATTGAGGAAGCGCATAAGGTTCGTCCAACTTCCGGGTTGGAATTTGTATCGAGTCGCCATTTTCCTGATGAGGTACAGGGTGATTTGCTTATTAATAATACGATAGGATTTTTAGGAACAAAACAACATGTAGTGGAAGATAGCAGCACAGGATATAAAAGTCACCATCGGGTAGACCTGATCGTTAGTGAGGACAGAAACTTTCGCCCGGTTGATATGGAATTTGCACCTGATGGTTCGTTGTATGTAATTGACTGGCATAATATACTAATTGGTCATATGCAGCATAATGCAAGAGACCCGTTACGTGATCACATGCATGGAAGAGTGTATCGGCTTACTTATCCTTCAAGGCCATTGGTTACACCGGCTAAAATTGCAGGTGCAAGTATTGGAGAATTATTGGATAATCTCAAGCTTCCGGAATACCGCACCCGCTACAGAACAAAAAGAGAATTAAGAGGAAGAAATGCTGCGGAAGTATTACCAGCCATAACAAAATGGGTAAACGCACTTGATAAAAATGATCCCCGCTACGAACATAATATGCTTGAAGCGCTCTGGGTTACCTGGGGAGCCGATAAAGTAGATCAAAATTTATTGCACCAATTATTGAAAGCAAAAGATTACAGGGTAAGATCTGCTGCGGTTATGGTTGTACGTTATACCGGTCACCAGGTAAAAAACCAGGCAGATTTATTAATGCAGGCTGTGCAGGATGAAAACAGCAGGGTGAGATTAATGGCAATTGTAGCAGCCTCATGGATTGGTAAAGAAAAAGGATTACCTATACTGGCTGAAGCCGCTAAAAAACCGCTTGACGACTGGATGATAAACGCTTATGATGCTGCTGTGGCGCATTTAAAAGGGCAGTTGGTTGAAGAAAAGAAACAGGAAGATGTATTATCATCATTAAAAGGAAATGACCTTGAATTATTTAAGAAAGGAAAAGAAATTTATGCAAGAGAAGGCTTCTGTGCCACCTGCCACCAACCAGATGGAAAAGGCTTGCAGGCTTCCGGGTTTCCTCCATTAAAAAATTCAAAATGGGTAACGGGCAGTGAAGACAGATTGATAAAAATCGCTTTAAAAGGTATGCTTGGCCCTATAGAGGTAAATGGCAGCAAATACCCGGGGCAGGTACCAATGACGCCTTTTGAAGGTTTGTTGAATGATGAAGAAATGGCGGCAGTATTAACCTATGTACGCAATTCCTTTGGAAACCAGGCTGCGCCGATACAGGCTGATAAAGTGAAAAAAGTGAGAGCAGAAGTTCTGGCTAAAAAAGATTTTTATTCACCTGATAAAATATTACAGGAACATCCGTTGGAAAAATAATGATAATTTGAATTGCGTCTTCTAAGAAGAATTATTAGTTAGGTTTAGTTGTTTCAGAACAAAGAGAGTTGCTGTGCTGATACAATAGCAACCCGCATTTCCATTATTTTATTTGTTACAATACGAGCTTCAATCCTAAACAGGGGCGTTTCGCTATACCGTGAGGCTACGGTGATTTTTACATTACCTGCTTTTTCTGCAAATATCTTTTCAACAAGCTCCGGGCTGTTATTGTTTTTAGATAAATGCGAAAGAATAAGGTGACTTAATTTTTCCCCTTTATACTTTAGAAATAATTCCAGCGCCTGCTTATTGGATAAATGTCCCTCGCCACCACTTATCCTTTTTTTCAAATGCCAGGGGTAAGCGCCTTTCATCAGCATATCTTCACAATAATTCGATTCTAAAAATACCGCATCACATTCTTTAAAATAACGAACAATATTATTGCAGGCATTGCCAATATCAGTAAACACACCCACATTCACAGGTCCATCTGAAATAAAAAAACTGTGAGGGTCACAGGCATCATGGCATTTAGCAAAAGCAGTAATGCGCAAATTACCGATTACAACCATTTGTTCATGCACAAAATTATATAACAACCCAGATGCTATTGGAATAGCCGCGGCAGTATAAGTTGCTTTTGTAATATAAACAGGTAGTTGAAATTTTTTTGAAAGCCCTGCCACGCCTGTTATATGATCGCCATGTTCATGAGAAACAAAAATGGCTTTTACACGGCTGATTGGTAAGCCAAGCCTGTTCATTCGCTTTTCCGTTTCCCTGCATGAAATACCGGCATCAATTAATACAGCCTCATCATCATTACCCACATAATAACAATTACCATTACTACCCGAATTAAGTGAAGTGATATAAAGCGCCATAGCGCTTCAAAATTAAGGATATGCCACGAATACAAGGATTCCGAACTTTTGAAAGGTTCGGAATCCGGCATTATAAAAACAAAAGAGGCTGCCTGTACAGACAACCTCTTTATATCAATTAAACAATTTTAATTTTAGTGGGCTGCCACAGGAATGCCCCCAGGTTTTTTTACATTTTTCTGCCAGAAGAAGAAAATGATAAACAACACAATTAATATAGCCGGGAAAGCAACCATTTTAGCAAGTGTTGCCTGGCCTGCAACCAACTCCAATTGGTCGCCGGTTAATCCGGATGCTGCATGAAGCGCTTTGTCTTTATCAATCCAGCTACCGATGATTGGTTGCCATATTGCGGTAGAGAACATACCCACACCACCGATGATTGACATACCTAATGCACCGCTTAATGGAACACGCTGTGCAACTGCACCCACCATTGTTGGCCAAAAGAAACAAACGCCAATTGCAAAGAATATAGCGGCTACATAAGCCATACCTCCGGTAACAGTGCTAAACAGGTAGATACCGATAGCTGCGAAAATAGCGCCCATTAATAATACACCAGTTTGCCCTAAAGCATGTGTAACGGGTCCGCCAAAAAATCTTCCCACAGCCATTAAACCTGTTACCAAAGCAAGTATTAACATCGGGCTGGCGCCACTCTTACTCATGATTAATCCAACCCATTGTTGCGGGCCAAATTCAGAGATAGCGGTAAGCGCCATACAAATGAACAGGAATATATAGGTTGGAGAAGCCATTGCTTTCAGATTTTCTGCTATTGAAGTAGAAGTCTGCAATTTTGGTTTGGGAAAAGTTTTTCCAAAAAACAGTATGGCATAAATAATAGTAGGAACCATAGTAACCCACATTTGCGCCTGCCAGCTCATGCCATTATCTGTCATAAACTTAGAAATCAAACTACCAATTACAATACCACCGGGAAACCACATGTGAAACCTGTTAAGCATCTTACTCATTTTATCGCCTGAATACATATCGGCAATCATAGGATTACAGGCTGCTTCAGTACAACCATTACCAAAACCAATAAATAATGTGGAGACAAGCAATATCGGGTAACTAGTGGCGAAGATAGTGGTTAAGATACCAATGGTATGCGTTACAAAAGCAACCTGCATAATCAGCTTAGGTCCGATTTTGTAATATAATAATCCCCCGAGGATCATTGAAATAGGGAAGCCTAAAAAAAACATTTGGTTAATAAATCCCAATTGTGTTGCGGTAAGTCCGAATCTTTCGCCTACCTGCGACAGGATACCTGCGCGAATAGAGAAGGTAAAAGCAGTCGTGATGAGGGCAAAGCAGCTACCGTTAAACAGGGCCGATTTGTTAACGTTTTCGTTCATTAATATTAGTTTAGATGATTAAAAGAATTGGTTCTTTATAAAACATTGTGGAAATATAGTGAAAATATCCACGCATGATTTACGGAGAGTAAAAATTTTATTCAGGATACTGTATCTGACGTTATTTTCATTGTTTTAAAATATTACAGGGCAGGACAGCGCAGGCGGGTGTATTTCAATTTTCGCAGGCGGGTGAGACACCCGCCTGTAGTGGTCGCTACCGGTCGGTATCTCACAGACCGGAATGTTTACAAGATGCGAAAATTTGAAATACACCCACGCAGGATGATAATTTTAATTGTTATATTTATTAGCTGATCGTTTAAAACAACCTGTTTGTTGCCCTCAACAGCTTATTAAGCCTTATTCCCCATTTTTAACTAATTTAAATATTTGTATAAATAAAACACAATCACCCTGACTAAATAAAACTACTGTTATGAAAAAAGTTTTAAAAATTGTTGGCGTTTTGCTGCTGCTTATTATCGCATTTGTTTTAATCGCCGGATTGTTTGTGTCAAAATCTTACCATTACCAAACAGATATAACTATTAACGCGCCGAAAGAAAAAGTATGGGGCCTGGTAAATAATTTTCACGGGCAGGATAAATGGAGCCCCTGGAAAGATGGTGATCCCAATATACAGTTGAGCTACGAAGGGCAGGATGGCACTGAAGGATCAATATATAAATGGAAAGGCAATAAAGAAGTTGGCAAAGGAGAACAAACGCTTACCAGGCTGGAGCCAATGTCACGCGTAAATTCTCATGTTCATTTTATTGAACCATTTGATGGCGAAGCCGAAATCTTTATCCTGCTTGATGATGCAGGTAATAATAGTACAAAAGTTACGTGGGGATTTGATACCAGGTATTCATATCCTATGAATACGATGCTGTTATTTATGAATATGGATAAAATGATGGGCGAAAAGTATACCACAGGTTTAAACAGGTTGAAAAAATTAGCAGAAGAATAAAAAGGAAGATGAATGATAGCTGTGAAAAGCAGGATCATAGAAAATCACTAACGTCTTCATTGTCCGCTTTTCCATTTCACTTTTATCGTTTCACCTCTCCCCTCTTCTAAAAAAGTAAAAAGGCGCTTATGAAGCGCCATTTTTTAACGGGTGGTTTATCATCAAGGACATGTAATATTATTCCTGCTTTGCTGCAACCGCACGAACATTTGTGGTGCCGCCGCCATCAAGCGTGAGGTTTACAGGTTTATTTGTTTTCCAGTTGCCTCTTGTAAAATCAGGCACATCAACAGTTGATGATTTTTTGGCAACAGAAGCCCCGCTTAATGGGGCAATTGAGCTCCATAAGGCGCCATCATAAACATCCTGATCGAGCGGTAATCCATTACGCAGGCAATCGATCAGCCGCCAGTCTATCATAAAATCCATGCCGCCATGCCCGCCTATTTGCTTTGCAATTTCTCCTACTTTTTTGGCAATGGGTGGTGTATACTTTGTATATAATGCTTCCAGTTCTTCAGGTTTTATCCATTCATGACCAAACGCTATTCGTGCGGGTTCAGGATATTTACAGGCAATACCTTTTGTACCGCTTAATAAATGAATGCGGGAGTAAGGCCGGGGTGATGTTACATCATGCTGAAGCATAATGGTTTTGCCCTTATTTGTTTTGATTATTGTTGTGTTCATATTTCCCCTGTAGGGTTTACCAACAAATTCATTATAAAATGCCGGGTCTTCTTTTGCTTTTTGTTTCGCTGTTTCTCCCATCATAAAATCAGCAGAAGACATGGCAACAAGGTGATCCATTTTATCGCCCCGGTTAATATCAAGGCATTGAGCAATTGGCCCCAAGCCATGTGTAGGGTATAGATTACCGTTACGTGAGGCATTTTCCCGAAGCCTCCACATGTCTGAGTAACCACCTTTTTTAAAATTCGATTCAAGCAGGTCGTGAAGGTAAGCGCCTTCAGCATGTATCAACTCACCAAACATGCCATTGCGGGCCATGTTAAGTGTAAGCAGTTCAAAGAAATCATAACAGCAGTTTTCAAGCATCATGCAATGCTTTTTCGTGCTTTCAGATGTTTCTACCAGTTGCCAGCATTCATCAAGCGTAATGGCAATGGGCACCTCAGAAGCAGCATGCTTTCCATGCTTCATGGCGTACACAGCCATTGGCGTATGTAATGACCAGGGAGTACATATGTATATCAGGTCAAGCTCATTGCTTTCGCACATGGCTTTCCACCCTTCTTCACCTGTATACTCTTTTGCTTTAGGCAAGCCCTTATCTGTAAGAATTTTTTGCCCAACCTCAATGCGCTCTGGTCTCTTATCGCATAGTGCTTTTATTTCAACACCATCAATAAATGATATTCTTGTTACTGCGCCGGGCCCCCTGTTGCCCAATCCAACAAAACCAATTCGTACTTTATCAATTTTAGGTGCAGCATAACCACTCATATTAAAGCCTGCAAGCAGGTTGTGATTATTGGTTGATGCTTCAGATGTAAGCGAAATATTTGAAACAAGCGCACCTGTTCCCAATGTAACATTACGGATGAAACTTCTTCTTCCCGGCATAGCAATAATAAATTAAAGAATGTTGAAAATTAATTATTTACTAATATCTGCATTTACATCAATACTGCAAAAAGTAAATTATGCAATCGTTTGAATTTATGATGGTAATGGTCGATTAACTTTCAGCAGTCAGCGGTCAGCTATTCAAAAAACTGCAACATGCCTCCAGCCACATAGCGGTTACCCGTTTGTATAAAAATTGCAGATCAATTAATTTAGCTGCATGAAATACAATCTTGAAGTAATTGCATTCAATATACAATCTGTAATAGCAGCGGCAAATTCGGGGGCATACCGGATTGAATTATGTGATAACCCGAATGAAGGCGGAACCACAGCTTCTTACGGCATGATTAAAACTGCGAGAGAAAAAACAAGCCTACAACTCTACCCGATTATTCGCCCACGTGGCGGTGATTTTTTATATAGTGATGAAGAATTTGAAATAATGAAGAGAGATATTTTACTATGCAAAGAATTGCAATGCGATGGTGTAGTGGTTGGTTCTTTACTCAAGGACGGCAGTGTAGATAAAAAAAGGACAGCGCAACTGGTAGAAGCAGCGTATCCGCTCGGCGTAACTTTTCACCGTGCATTTGATCGCGTTGCCAATCCGTTTGAAGCACTGGAAGCTGTTATTGCCTGCGGTTGTGAGCGCATTTTAACCAGCGGGCTCAAGCCTGTTGCCATTGAAGCTGTAGATACCCTGGCTGAACTTGTAAGACAAAGCAACGACAGGATCAGCATTATGCCAGGTTCCGGCGTAAGAGCTGATAATATTTTCAATCTTGCCAAACAAACGCAGGCTTTTGAATTTCATTCGTCTGCCAGGATAAATATACCTTCTGCCATGGAATATATTAACGCCGGTATGAACGAATCACTTGAATCAACAGCGCTCAATATTGAAGAAGTAAAAAAGATGGTGGAGGAATTGAAAAAACTTGCTGAAGTATTGTAGACTTTTTGCCTCAATAGCAAAATAAATATATCAATTAATTTTACACTGCTATCACCTTGCGTACCTGCGGCAGGCGTTAAGGCGCTACACACTATAATGCCTCCATCATGGCTTAAGGAAAAGGTATTGATTCACTATTCACTATTGCCTATCCACTTACCACTTACCTCTTACTACTAAATCCCGGCATGAAATTATATAATACAATGTTGTACATAAGCCGGTAATATGGATTTAAGATCAGCATATCCTTATTGGATGTTAAAACATGGCATTATAAAAAGCTATCCATCTCTTACAGAAAATATTCACACTGATGCGGTTGTTATAGGCGGCGGCATTACCGGTGCGCTTGTTGCCTGGCATTTATGTAATGCAGGTTTTGAAACTGTTGTTGTTGATAAACGTCATATAGGTATGGGCAGCACAGCAGCAAGCACAGCTATGCTGCAATATGAAATTGATGTGCCATTGCACAAACTCATGCAACTCACCGATGAGCAAACCGCCAATGAAAGTTATAAAGTAAGCTATCAATCTATACTGAATATTAAAGACATTGCATCTAAGCTTAATACAGATATTGAATTTAAGATGAGACCAAGTCTCCAGTTTGCATCTTTTAAAAAAGATGTACCCGGCATGCAAAAGGAAATTGCCTTACGGAAAAAAATCGGCATTAAAACAGAATGGTTTGATGAAAAGGTGTTGCGCAAAACATTTGGCATTGAAAAAGGCGGCGCCATATTTTCAACCCGCGCCGCGCAGGTTGATCCATATGCGTTTACTCACGCGCTGATAGTACAGAGCATGCGCAAAGGAACACGGGTTTACGATCATACACAAATTGAAAAGATCAGCTATGCGCCAAGAGGCGTTACGTTGCTCACCGCAGATAAAAAAACCATACGAAGCCGGTATATTGTAATTGCCTGCGGCTATGAATCACAAAAATATATTCCCCGCAAAGTGCAGGAACTAAAAACTACTTATGCAACCATAAGCGAACCTTTAAACCGAAATGATCTCTGGTATAAAAATGCGCTGATATGGGAAACCGCTACTCCTTATATTTATTGCCGGGTAACCGGCGATAACAGGGTCATTCTTGGAGGAGAGGATGATAATAAACAACCTTCCGCCAGAGATAAGGCATTGTCATTAAAAACCCGCTTATTAAAAGAAACGTTCAACAAATTATTTCCGCACATAGCATTTAAGCCCGACTTTAAATGGGCAGGATATTTTGCATCTACCAAAGATGGCTTGCCATATATTGGTACCATTCCACAACGGCCGCATACCTATTTCGCATTAGGCTTTGGTGGTAATGGTATTACGTTCAGCGTAATTGCAGCGCAAATAATCCGTGATATGCTTACAGGGAAAAACAATGATCATGAAAAACTTTTTTCATTCAACAGGTAATAAAAAATAATTTTTATATGCAATTTTTTTTATCATTTTTTATTTTTTCAGATCCCATCCTTTACCTGTATTTAAAATCAAGCTGCTATGCTGATTTACATGGAGGTTATTATGAAAAAGGAACAAAAACTTTTATACAATAAGGATGCACAGGATCAATTTTTTACTCTCTTACGAACCGAAGCAAGTGAAATCGTAAAAACTGCTCCGTTCAGATACAAAAGTGAGATCATACTTAAAGCTTTTTTATTTCCTGTGCTATATTTTGCCTGCTGGGTAAGCGCCATGATTTATGGAGTAACAATTCCGGTTGCCTTATTTTCCGGGTATTTCGCTATGGGATTACTTTTGGTATTAAACTATCTGAATGTTGTGCACGATGCTGCACACAATACTATTTTTAAAAACCGGCGCTTTAATGAACTGTATGTATATATGTTTGATATCATGGGGGCAAATAGCTTTATCTGGAAAACAAGACATATATTATTTCATCATAATTACCCCAATGTAAACGGATGGGATACAGATATTGACCAAAGTACATTGGTAAAAATTGTTCCGCAGGCACCGTTTGCCAAATTGCATAAATATCAGCATATATACCTGCCATTCATCTATCCGCTATTTTTATTTAACTGGCTGCTGGTAAGAGATTTTACAGACTTTTTTAATAAACAACGGATTGTTCATAAAAGAATTCATATCCCTTTTATCGAATACATTAAACTATTTTTTTTTAAAGGTTTATTTTTTACCTACATAATCCTCCTGCCAATATTTATATTTCATATTGCCTGGAAAAAGGTATTACTGGCTTTTATAATTATGCTTTTCACTGCCAGCATCAGCGCACTCATAGTATTATTGCCGCCTCATGCTAATACAAGCGCTGATTTTCCCAGGCCGGATAAAGAAAAAAAACTTCCTTACGGCTGGCTTATGCATATGCTTAAAACCACCAATGATGTGCATGGAGAAAACTGGTTTACCCGTTTTGTTTTAGGTAATTTTAATTATCATATTGTTCATCATTTATTTCCTAATATTCATCATATCTTTTATCCGCAGATAACAGAAAAGCTGAAACATTTGTCGGGAAAAAATAATCTTCCTTACAGGAGTTATTCTTTAGGCAAATCTCTTAAAATGCATTTCCTGCTGCTAAAAAAAAACAGTGTTGATTTTAATATTTGGGAAGAAGATATGTGAAAGATAGTTGCCAGCTATCAGCTTTGAGTTATCAGCTGCTCAAAACTGATAGCTCATACCTTTTCGTATATTGCAGTATACAAAATTAATAAGTGACAAAAAAAATTACTACTATCAACATTGGCGTTGTTGGCTTAGGACTCATGGGTTGCAGCATAACTACCTGCTTACTTATTGCGGGCCATAAGGTTATAGCAGTTGCACCAATACCGGCAGACTTACTGCTTGCAAAAAAGCGTATCACGGCGCATCTTAAAAGATCATTTAAAGAAAAGCTGGTTAAAAAACTACCGGAATACTATCTCAAAAACCTCAGCATTACCGAAGATTATAATGAGTTAAAAACCTGCGGACTGGTAATTGAGTGTACTATCGAGAACATCGACATAAAAAAATCAGTATACAAAAAAATTGAGGATATTATAGCGCCCAATGCGTTAATGACGAGCAATACTTCTGCTATCCCTATCAGTTTATTACAGGAGCAAACTACCAGGCCTGAAAGATTTTTTGGATTACACTGGGCAGAACCATCACACACCACCCGTTTCCTGGAGATTATCTGCGGTAACAAAAGTGATATTAAGAAGGGAGAATATTTATACAAGCTCTCCCACAACTGGGGCAAAGAGCCAACACTTGTACGAAAAGATATACGCGGCTTTATTACCAACAGGGTAATGTATGCTGCTTACCGAGAAGCCATATCGCTTGTAGAAAATGGCTATGCAACGGTTGAAGATGTTGACCGCGCCTGCAGGAATAACGCCGGTTACTGGATGACGTTAGTGGGTGTATTCCGTTGGATGGATATTACCGGCGTGCCTGCTTATCACACTGTAATGAAAGATTTATTTCCTACACTAAATAATGATATAGCAGTTCCCAAACTCATTGATGATATAGTAAAACAAGGAGGAAAAGGCGTTGCAAATGCAAAAGGTTTTCACAAGTATACACAGGAGGAAGCCAGGCTGTGGGAAGAAACATTTACCAATTTCAGCTACGAAATAAGAGCGCTTGCACTTAAATACCCCGAAGATATAGTGAAGAAAAAATTAGCAGCAAGAAAAAAAGCACAAAAGAAAAAGCAAACAAAATAATATGTTGATCATTGACGCGCATCTTGATCTTTCAATGAATGCCCTTGAATGGAACAGGGATCTTAAAAAAACTACAGCAGCTATAAGAGCAAGAGAAAAAGGCCTTACAGATAAACCAGATCGTGGCAAAGGAACTGTATCACTACCCGAATTACGAAAAGGAAAAATAGGGCTTGTAGTGGCAACGCAGATAGCAAGATTTGTAGCGGAAGATAGTACATTGCCCGGCTGGCATTCACCCGAGCAGGCATGGGCGCAAACGCAGGGCCAACTTGCCTGGTATAAAGCTATGGAAGCAGAGGGTGAAATGATACAGATAACCAATATAGATGAACTCGAACATCATATTCAACTCTGGAATAACAACATATTGCCTGATGAAAATAAACCTGTTGGTTTTATTCTTAGTCTCGAAGGCGCGGATTCACTTGTGCATCTCTCCTATCTTGAAAAAGCATGGCAAAATGGTCTGCGCGCACTTGGTCCTGCGCATTACGGGCCGGGAAGATATTCGCCAGGCACAGGTATGCAGGGGCCGCTCACACATGCCGGTATTGATTTACTAAAAAAAATGGACGAGTTGAATATCATTCTTGATATTACGCACCTCACCGATGAAGCTTTTACACAGGCTGTTGATTTATTTAAAGGGCATATATGGGCAAGTCACCACAACTGCAGGGCATTGGTTCCGCACCAGCGCCAGCTTACGGATGAACAGATAAAAATATTAGTTGAACGCGATGCCGTAATTGGCGGCGTGCTCGATACATGGATGCTGATGCCCGGCTGGGTACGTGGCAAACATAATCCTAAAGAAGAAAACATTTCGCTGAATACATTGATTGATCATTACGACCATATCTGCCAGATTGCAGGCAACAGCAATCATATTGCCATTGGCAGCGATCTTGATGGCATGTATGGATTGGAACAATCGCCCTGCGATATAGATACCATCGCGGATATTCAGCAATTAAAAGGATTGCTTGCCAAACGTGGTTATGCACAAACCGATATTGAAAATATTTTCCACGGCAACTGGTTGAGATTTTTACGAAAGGCGTGGAAAAAATAAAAATATTTTTAAAGCAGCAGATTTTATTTTTTATATCGGCCAAAGTTTTTCATGGCATCGTTCCTTGCGTCGCTCCGTTCGTCTGCATATTTTCATGGCAACAATAGCAAACTCGAAAATGAGATAATTGTTTTGCTCCGCCATGATTTGTGTCTCACGAATCAGTTTTCAGATTATGTGGACTGAAAATAAATCTTATTGCACAATCATCTTTCCATTAATAGTATACGGTTTATCATTGCTGCCAGCTATGCGCTGTATACTGTTTTGATGATACATTGAAACCTGGTTGCCATCAAAATGGCAGTATATATAATCAGTATGCGGGCTTTCAATATAACGTATACTTAGCAACAGCGTATTTTCATCCTGCCAGGAATATGCACAAGCAACTTTGAAAGAGGTAAATTCCGAAAGCCTGTTTTGCGCAACCGCAGTTAAGGATGGCATGGATTGAAGAAAACTTGTTTCTCCTGTAATCCATTTTCCATTGCCGCATACAAATGAATATGCTTTACCACCGCAGGTTACGGTATAGGTGCAGGTATTATTTTTAAAACTAAAAGATACTTTATCAGTCAGCTTTGTTGAATCATTCATCACAAAAATTTTGCCTGATATTTTGGCTGCTATAGAAGGATTTGCCGATACAGAAGGCGCAGCTATAGAAAGCGCTGCAAGTTTTTTACTGATATCAGTATTGCTCCTCTCCGTTGCAGACATGCCGGGTAAAAGATATTCCCAAACCATATCCATTATGCTTTGCATATTCGCAGTTTCGCTGGTAATGGCAATTACGGCATCCTGGTCTGGCATTACAATAATATACTGACCAAAAGCACCATCCGCACGAAAGGCATTATTCCGGCAACGCCAGAACTGGTAACAATAGCCTTGCGCCCAATCACTTTTGGCTTTTAAGCTAATGGCTGTATCTGCTGCATTTTTTATTTTAAAACTTGTAGCTTCTTCAATCCAGTTTGCAGATAAAATTTGCTTACCGTTCCATTTTCCTTTCTGCAAATACAACTGCCCGAATTTCGCCATATCCTCTGTCTTCAGCCGCAAGCCCCAGCCACCGGCATTGATGTGTTGCGGATTTTCTTCCCAGTCAATGCCTGTAATACTCAGTGGTTCAAATAATCTTGGAGTGAGATAGTTCAATATTTTTTCGCCTGTTACTTTTTGCACAATAGCAGAAAGCATAAATGTGGCAGCGGAGTTATACAGAAATTTTGTTCCCGGCGTATCTGCTATTGCTGTGCTTAAAAAAGCTTTTATCCAATCCTGCTGCATCATTACTGATCGCGAAGGATCAGGACTTTGCCCTGCAGACATGGTAATTAAATCCTTTACCGTTAATGAAGCCAACAAACCTTTAACAGTATCTGGTTTTATCAATTCAGGAAAAAAAGAAATTACTTTATCATCCAATGCAAACCTGCCCTCACTAACGGCAAAGCCTACTGCGCTAGACGTAAAGCTTTTGCTTACAGAATACATAGTGTGCTTAAGTGCTGGCTTATATGGGTTCCACCAACCTTCTGCTATTACTTTTCCATGCCGCAGCAACATAAAACTGTGAAACTCATTTTTACTCTTTCCGGCAGCATCAATAAAATTGTTTATTGCTGCTGTGGAAACAGCTTCTGCTTCCGGCTTACTTCTTGGTAAAGAACCAACTGACGGTTGGGCATAAACGCTGATTTGAAAAACCAGGCAAACAGCAAAAAATAATGTGGAAATTTTTTTTCTATATGGCATATATAAAGATTGGAAATGAAATTTAGTGCAAATTTGTGAAAGGCGGTAATTCGGTTTCAGGTATTCAAACTTAAAACCAGTTTCAGATTAGCAAGCCTGTACCTGCAAGCTGTAACTTGTAACCAGAAAACCTGAAACCTGTAACTTGCAACCCGAAACCTGAAACTACAACAACATGCCTTCAACCAAACATGCCTCAACCGAACAGGGAGATAATAATATTAGCGAACTCCGCAAAACATATACTGCATCACTCGACGATAATACAAGATATTGGATAAATGAAGATGCAAAATATTTTCTGCACCAGGCGCTTTCAACACCGGTGATGAATGTATTATCCAAAACATCCGGCGCTTATATCCACGATCTTAGTGGCAATAAATACCTGGATCTTCATGGTAATGGCGTGCATAATGCAGGCTTTTCAAACCCTGAAGTTATAGCTGCCGTAATTCAACAGCTACAAAATGAATTAGCGTTTACCCCACGCCGTTATACCAATATACCTGCTGTGGAACTGGCAAAAAAACTGGTAGAGATTACGCCTGCCGGTCTTGACAGGGTATTGTTTTGCCCGGGTGGTTCAGAAGCTATAGAGATGGCGATAGCCCTTGCCAAACAGGTAACCGGCAGATGGAAAACCATTTCATATTGGGATTCTTATCATGGCAATGGATTCCAGGCTTCAACCGTGGGCGGCGAAGAACATTTTACTAACGGGCAGGGGCCGATGGTTCCCGGTGCATTTCATATAGAGTTTCCTAACTATTACAGAAATCCATGGGGATTTACTGATACTAAAGCCATTGATGAAGAATATATCCGGCAACTAACAACTATCCTTAAACGAAATCCTGATATAGCGGCGATTATAGCAGAACCAATATCAGCAACGCCGGTTGTGCCTTCACGTTATTACTGGCAGCGCATACGGGAGATTTGTGATGAACACGGCATATTCCTCATTTTTGATGAGATTATAGAAGGGTTTGGCCGTACAGGCAAATGGTTTGCCAGCGAACACTATGTTACTCCTGATGTATTGGTGCTTGGCAAATCCTTAGGCGGCGGTATACTTCCGCTGGCAGGAATAGTTACTAAAAACAAATACAATATTCTTCAGCACAGATCAATCGGGCATTTCACACATGAAAAAAATCCATTGAGCTGCACAGCAGGGCTTGCTGCCATTAATTATATACAAAAAAATAAGTTGGTTGAAAATTCGGCTGTGTTGGGCGATTACCTGATGGCGGCATTAAATAAACTTAAACAGCAATTTCCCATTATCGGCAATGTAGCAGGAAAAGGTTTGCACATAGGCGTTGACCTTGTTAAAGATAATGGAACAAAAGAAAGAGCTGAAGCAGCAGCAGAAAAAGTAATGTACCATTGCCTCAATAATGGCGTTGCATTTAAAGTAATTGAAGGAAATATTATTACAATGCGCCCCTCATTAGTAATTACAAAAAAAGATTGTGACAAAATAATTGACAGTTTAATCAAAGCATTCAATAGTCTTTAATTGATCAGGAAACTTTACACTACTACCATATATAAAATTTAAAAAAGAAATATCTTAATTGAGTTACAAATATTAAAATTATTTGGCTCTTATTGTTTATTCAATAACGCATGAGGTCTGCAGGTTTTTGATTTAGCTATATCAATCCTGCCCTGTGTAATAATGCTTCCGGAATAGGTTTGCGACCTCTGAAAGCAATATATAAACTCATGGGATCTTCTGTACCGCCTTTGCTTAATAATATTTTGAATCTGGCAGCAGTAGCTGCATCAAATATACCCTGTTCTTTAAATGCGTCAAAAGCATCAGCATCCAATACTTCAGACCATTTGTAACTATAATAACCTGCAGCATACCCTCCTGCAAAAACGTGCGAGAAAGAAGGACTGAGTGCCGTACCTTCAATATCAGGATATAAAATCGTTTGTTGTATCGTTGCTTTTTCAAAAGTTTCCAGTGACTCTGTGTTGCTAAACCGGTTGCTGTGATATGCCATATCCAATATTCCAAAAGACAGTTGGCGTAATGTCTGGTATCCTTCCATAAAACTTGCTGATGCTGCAATCTTATCAATTTTTTCTTCGGATAGCACCTCTCCCGTCTGGTAATGTTTGGCAAAGCTGCCAAGAAAAGATTTTTCATAACAATAATTTTCCATAAACTGCGAGGGCAGTTCTACAAAATCCCAATATACACTGGTGCCGCTCAAACTTTCGTAAACAGTATCTGCCAGTATACCGTGCAATGCATGCCCAAACTCATGAAACAAAGTAGTGACTTCGTTAAAAGTTAACAGGGAGGGTATGTTGCCATTAGGACGGGAAAAATTGCCCACCATGCTTATGTGCGGACGATGATTAATACCATTTTTAATGAATTGCCCTCTGAAAGATGTCATCCATGCTCCAGCTCTTTTTCCTTTCCTGGGAAACCAGTCTGTATACAGCAATGCTTTATGTATTCCATTTTCTAAAACCTCGTATACTTCCACTTCAGGATGGTAGACTGCTATATCATTTCGCTTTTTAAAATTTAAACCATATAACTTACCCGCAGCATCAAATGCAGCCTGCTGTACGTTTGGTAATGAAAAATATGGTTTGATTTCTTCTTCAGAATAATTATACTTCGCTTCTCTTAATTTTTCCGCATAGTAGCTGTGATCATATGCCATCAATTTATTAATGCCATCAGCAGCAGCCAGTTTTTTCAATTGCTCAATATCCTTTACTGCAAAAGGCTTTGCTTTCAGCAGCAGATCGTTTAAAAAATCGGTAACTGTTTCAGGCGAAGATGCCATCCTTTCCTGCAAAACAAAATCTGCATATGTGTTAAACCCTAATAAATTTGCCCGTTCCTGTCTAAGTGCTACAATTCTTTTTACAATAGGTTCATTATTACGTTCGTTATTTTCAAAGGCTTTTCGCGCATTAGCTAAATACAATTCCTTCCTACGCTCACGGTTTGCTGTATAAGTCATAAAAGGAACATAACTAGGAAACTTCAACGTAAATACCCAACCTTCAAGGTTACGCGAAGCAGCTTCAGTAGCCGACATTTGTAAAATAGAATCAGGTATCCCTGCCAGCTCTTCCTTGTTAGTGATATGTAAAAAATAATTATTGGTTTCCTGCAAAACATGCTGCGAAAATTTTACAGTTAAGTTTGCAAGCTCCTGGTCAATGCCGCGCAATTTTTCTTTTTGCACGGGAGATAGTAGTGCACCATTACGTGCAAAACGTTTATAGGTTTTATCAAGCAGGCGCTTATCTTCAGATGTCAGGTTCAATTCGTTGCGCTTATCAAATACTGTTTTTATGCGTTGAAATAATTTTTCATTCAGAGTAATATCATTGCCAAATGCGGCAAGTAATGGGGAGACTATTTCTTTTGTTTTCTCCAATATATCGTTGGTTTCAGCAGAAGTAAGATTGGAAAAAGTAGCAGAGGCAAGGCTTAATGACCTGCCTGACTTTTCCAATGCAGCAACAGTGTTTTCAAAATCAGGTAACACTGCATTACCGGCAATCGCATCTACTTCATTCCGCGCAGCAGCAATGGCTTGTTTTATCTCCTGCTCGTATGCTTCTGAAGTAATACTGTTAAAAGGAATGGATTCAAAAGGAGTATTGAAAGTTTGAGAGAAAATTGTGCTCATTGTTTTTATTTAATTGCAGGCGCAAATATACTGCAAGCAGCGGGTGATTATGCAGAACGTATGTTAAAGCAATTACTGCATAAGACATTTCCTAAAAAAACAATAAAATAAATTTGCGCAGTTAAATAACTGCATATATATTTGCAGTCAAATAGCTGCATAATGGATTTAAGAAGAGACATTTTCCAGGCAATAGCCGACCCTACGCGCCGTGCGATCATTACTCTTTTAGTCGCCCATGCCATGACACCCGGCGCTATTGCCGCAAATTTTGACTCAACAAGACAAACTATTTCCAGGCACATACAAATACTTGCCGAGTGTGAACTGCTTACACAGCAACAAAACGGCAGGGAAATTTATTATCATCTTAATCCCCAAAAAATGAAAATAATAGCTGATTTCATTGAGCCATTCCGCAGCATGTGGGATGAAAGGTTTAACAAACTGGAAACGATAATGAGGCAATACAAGACAAAAAAATAAAGCCATATGGAACGAAAAACAAAAGTGCATGCTGAAGAAGGCACGCAGGACATACTGATAACGAGGGAATTTGATCTTCCTGTTGAATTATTGTTTAAAGCATATACCGAACCTGGTATTGTTGCACAATGGATGGGGACCAAAGTGTTGAAACTGGAAAGCAAAAAACATGGCGCTTACGAATTTGAAACTACAGATCCGCAGGGAAATGTATTGTTTAGAGCGCACGGTACTATACATGATATTATTCCTGATCAAAACATCATACGCACTTTTGAAATGGCGAATGCCGGTTTTGATGTGCAAACTGAATTTATCCGGTTTGAAGCGTTGACTGATGATACCAGTAAACTCACTATACAATCAGTATTTCGCTCTGTTGCGTGCAGGGATGCACAATTAAAATTGCCTTTTGCATGGGGTATTAATATGGCGCACGACAGGCTTCAGCAAATTACAAATGCTTTAAAATAACGTATATATATCTTTGGTAGCCACTACATAAAAAGTATGACAATATATAAACAAAGTATATGAATCCAAAAGTAGATTTCTATTTTGAAGACAATGAAAAATGGCAGAAGGAAATTAAGCTGATGAGAACCATCGCCCTTGATTGTGGGCTTGAAGAAGTATTAAAATGGGGTTGCCCCTGTTATCAATACAATGGCGCCAATATTGTTTTGATACATGTATTTAAAGAATATTGCGCCTTCCTGTTTTTTAAAGGCGCACTCATAAAAGATGACAAAAGCCTACTGATACAACAAACCCAAAATGTACAGTCTGCAAGGCAGGTTCGCTTTACAGATGTAAAAGAAATTGAAAAGCAGAAAAACATCCTGAAAACATATATCTATCAGGCTATTGAAATAGAAAAAGCCGGGCTAAAAGTAAAGCTTAAGAAAACTTCAGACTATAAAATTCCTGAAGAATTTCAAACACAGCTAAATAAAAAAGCAGTACTAAAAAAGGCATTTGAATCTTTAACTCCCGGCCGGCAACGCGCCTATCTTTTTTATTTTTCCCAGGCTAAGCAATCCAAAACCCGCTTAGAGAGGGTACAAAAATATATTCCAAAAATACTTGAAGGAAAAGGATTGGATGATTGATTCAATAACAGTAAACAAACATGAAATCAAATAATAAACTTTCCGCTTTGCAGGCAAAAGAACTGATGAATATATTGCAGGCGCGTTTCGAAAAAAACAAAAACAGGCATAAAGATATTCAGTGGGATAAAGTACAGGCAAAGCTGGAAACTAACCAGGCAAAGTTGTGGTCGTTAAATGAAATGGAAATATCCGGTGGCGAACCGGATGTTGTTGGATATGATAAAAAAACCGGTGAATATATTTTTTTTGATTGCGCTGCTGAAACGCCAAAAGGCCGCAGAAGTATATGTTATGATGCCGCGGCATTGGCTTCACGAAAAGAACATAAGCCTCCGCATAGTGCCATTGGTATGGCAGCCGAAATGGGCATTGATATTTTAACGGAAGAACAATACCGGAAGTTACAACTGCTTGGTGCATTTGATTTGAAAACTTCAAGTTGGATATTTACGCCCACTCCTATCCGAAAACTCGGCGGTGCATTGTTTTGTGATCGGCGCTATGATACGGTGTTTACATACCACAACGGCGCGGAATCGTATTATGCAGCAAGGGGATTTAGAGGAGTAGTAAAAGTATAACTATACATCACAATACACTAATGCATAATTACAACAATTTTATTCGTGTATTCGTGATTATCACTAACCGTAATACAATTATAAATGAATATTGATGATACCAGGAGAAAATAATGATCATTTAAACCAATGCAGCGCGGATACTCGATAAACTGAATATTCCTTACGAGCTGAGAACATACGAGATAGATGAAGATGAGCATAAATCTGCCGTTGATGTTGCTAATGCAATCGGCTTTGCTCCCGAGAAAATTTATAAAACGCTTGTCGTAAAAGGTTTCCAGGACCCCTATATCGTTGCCGTTATTCCCGGTAACGCCAATCTTGATTTAAAGAAAATAGCAAAAGCATCCGGCAATAAAAATTGTGAAATGCTGCCGATGAAAGAATTGCAATCAGTAACAGGTTATATACGCGGCGGCTGTTCGCCCATAGGCATGAAAAAACAGTTTCCCATTTTTGTTGAAGAGTTATCAACACTGGAAAATACAATTGTAATAAGTGCAGGCAAACGGGGTTTGCAAATCGTAATCAGCCCGGCTGATTTGGCTAAAGCAGTTAAAGTTAGTTTCGCGGATTTGATACAATGATTTTCAGCTCAATTTTGCATAAATAAAATTACGTTGCTGCAATATGATATCTTTATCAATTATGACATCTCAACAAATTTTAGATTCCGTAAAGCAAACTATTCATCAGCAATTTTCAGGAGAAGGAACAGGACACGATTACTTTCATATAGAACGTGTGGTGAATGTTGCTGTGCAAATAGCAACAAAAGAAAACGCTGATGTATTCCTTGTGGAACTTGCCGCATGGCTGCATGATGTGGGTGATTATAAATTACATAATGGCATTGACAAATCGGAAGAACTGATTACCGGAATATTACATGTATTGGATGTGCCGGAAAAAACCATTGATAAAGTGATAGAAATTGTGTCGCAGGTTTCTTTCAGCAAAGGTAAAATGGCTGAAAGTATTGAAGCCAAAATTGTGCAGGATGCAGACAGGCTGGATGCGCTTGGTGCTATTGGCCTGGCAAGAGTATTTGCGTATGGAGGAAGTAAGCAAAGAGAAATTTATAATCCTGACGATCCGGCAGGAACTTCTATACAGCATTTTTATGATAAGCTGCTGAAATTAAGAGAGAAAATGAATACCATATCCGGCAAAGCAATAGCCAGGGAAAGGCATGTTTTTCTTGAAAGTTTTTTACAACAGTTTTATAAGGAATGGAACGGCGAACTATAAGGCTGTAATCATCGTCAGCTAACGACTATTCCACTCGCTTTAAATCAAGATCCTGGAAATCGTAACTGAAATCTGTTAAAGGAGATATCGCTTTCATGGTTAAACCAACAGCTTTCCCTGATTCGTCTAATATAAAGCTGGCAAAGGCATCTGCATCCATGCTTCGGTCATCCCATTTCACTACAAAAGTATTGCCCTTATAGTAAAACATTTCACCGGTTAGTTTATAAGAACGTTTTGAATCGAACCAGAGCTTTCCATTCTTCATCGAAACAACAATATCTCCAAACCAGGCATCAGTATATGTTCCGGTATACAGGTTAACATCAACTTTTTCTTTTGCAGACTGCACAGCTTTTATATCATTCCATATTGAATCTGTTAACTGCTTTGCCGAAGCCAATTGCTTTTGCCTGTTAGCGGAATATTCCGCAACCCTGTCTGTTCCTTTTATACCAAAATAACTGTCCTTAATTTGATTTGTTACAGATGTAAATGCGCCACCTTCCTGCTGGTTGGTTAAAACAATAATACCAAGATTTAATTCTGGAAACATTGTAATCTGTGTAACAACTCCCGCAAGCCCGCCGGTATGCGTAATTCTTTTATATCCTTTTTCATCACTCATAAAAAAGCCAAGACCGTAAGCCGCGAAATGCGTATTGTATGCGCCCGGGCCACCAACCTGTAAAATAGTTTGCGGTGAGGTTATAGCGCGATATACATCTTCAGAAAACAATTGTTTAGATAATCCTTCCCCGTATTTCCCTTTGTTTAACCACAACTGCACCCATTTACACAGGTCTGTTATATTTGAGTTTAACCCGCCTGCCGCTGCGCCGAGCCTGAAAATATTCCTGCCGATTGCCTCTACTTTTCCATCAACCGGCGCATGACCATCAATAATATTACTTTTATCTTTTAACCTGTTGTACGTTGTAGCAGTTTTTGTCATACCTATTACATCAATAATATTTTGCTGTACAAAATCATCCCAGCTTCTACCACTTACCCTTGCCACCACTTCACCGGCAATAATATACAGGTTGTTATCATAATCATACTTTGAACGAAAACTTGAAACAGGTTTAAGATATCGGAGATTATGAATGATATCTTTCAATTCAAAATTGGAGGAGTCGGGAAATATCATCAGGTCGCCTGCGCCTAATCCCAAACCGCTGCGGTGTGTAAGCAGGTCACGGATGGTAAATTCTTCTGTTACATAAGGATCATACAGCTTGAATTCAGGAATATAATCCCGCACTTTATCATCCCATTTTATTTTACCCTGGTCAACCAGCAAACCCAGCGCAGTTGCTGTAAAAGCTTTACTGTTTGATGCTATGCCAAATAAAGTATTTTCATCTGTTTTCAAATTTGTATTTAAAGAGCGAACACCATATCCCTTTGCGTGAATTATTTTCCCGTCCTTCACAATACCTACCGCTATACCCGGCACATCAAATGCTTTCATAGAACGTTCAACCAACTCGTCAATAGCTTTGGTAGTAAGCTGGCTGTAGGTGTTTAATGAAAAACACGTAAGCATAAAAAAGGAAAGTATGATGCGCATAGAAAAAATTTAGGTAAAAATACAACAAACACGTTGCGAAAAACTTTAACCGTCGGAAAAAATAGTAGTTATTATTTTGTACTTAGCTGTAGTGCTACTATTAAGCTATTGTTGCCACGCTCGCTTGTACTACAGTAATACTATTGTGCATGGCTAAAGCAGCAGGCCGTGTCGCCAGAAGCGACAAGATAGCCGTGCGTGGCGAAGACGCCACGCACAGCAAAAACGAAGGCACCACGCACAGCAAAGTTCCGGCGTTCGTGTTACGATTATTCCCCGAGCCATATATCTTCAAGCTATCAAACAGCCATCAGTCGATTGCTGTAAGGATGATCACTAAAGACTTATTAGCTGTCCTCAGCGGCCAGCTTATTCCCACATTCATTAAAAAATCACCACTGTATACCTGTTGTGTGTTTATTGATTTATCAGCACTTGTATTTTCAAGAGTATATTTTTTATTCACATCAAGCCCTTGTAACCGCAGCACGCTGCTTTTACGGCGGTCTGTCTTTCCACCCCTCATATATTCGGCAAGCTGGTAACAAAAAACCACCGCTGAGTTTTTATCTTCCGCTACATATTGCAAAGCGCTGCGGTTTTCTAAAAACGGAGAAATGAGTTTAAAGACCTGCCCGTTTTGCACAAGCGGTCTGATCCGTTTGTATAACGAAACCTTTTCCCGGGCCAATTTTTTTTCTTCTTCAGTCCACTTCGTCAGATCGTTACCAATTCCTAATACGCCGCTCATTGCAACATCAAACTTAAAATCAAGCGAAGTGGGCTGATGGAAACTTTCCCTGGTCACCCATGATACCATGGTCTTTGCAGGTAGCAAATCGAGATAGCTGTATTGTATCATCGTCCGGTCAATAGGATCGGTGTTATCGCTTGTCCATACCTGGTCCATCCGGGACAGAATACCGAGATCCGGCCGCCCACCGCCACCCGAACAACTTTCAAACCATACTTTAGGGTGCCGCTTTCTTAGTTCATCTATCAGCCGGTAAAGATTATCGGTAAATCTCAGCCGCACTTCACGCTGCAGTTCCAATGGAGCTGATGGCCAGCCAGGCTCTGTAAGCCCCCTGTTGCGATCCCACTTGATAAAGTCAATATTATTTTCCGACAAAAGCTTATCAAGACTTTTCAACAGGTACTGATATACATCTTCCCTCGCCAGGTTTAGCATCAGTTGACTCCTCATTTCGTTTTTTTTCCTGTTGGGAAAATATAAAACCCAATCGGGATGTTTGCGAAACAGGTCGCTATTGGGATTTACCATCTCGGGCTCTACCCAAATGCCAAATTTCATTCCCAGCTCATTCACTTTTTTTATCATCGGTTGCAAGCCCGCCGGAAATTTATTGTTGTCTACCTCCCAATCACCCAATCCGCCCTTATCATCCACACGGCCTTTAAACCAGCCATCATCAATCACAAATAATTCAACGCCCGTCTCTTTCGCAATTTCAGCCAGTTTAATTTGTTGCTCTTCTGAAACAGAAAATTCTGTAGCGTACCAACTGTTATATAATACGGGGCGCATTTCATTTCTGTGTGTTGCCGGCAATACGGCTTTATTAATATAGCCATGAAGATTTTGTGAAGCCGCCTGTGCGCCTTTGTTGGTATAGCCAGTCACCATTTTGGGCGTGGTGAGCGACTTGCCCGGCTCCAGGTTCCACCAGCTATCCCAAAAATTGATACCGGCGGTGATTTGAAGGTTGCCGTTATACGGCAGATTAAAATCAACCCTGTAATTACCGCTATAAGCCAGGCATCCATACCATGTGTCTCCATCTTGTTTATCCAGGTTTTTCTCTGGTTGAATCATATACCACGATGGATTGGCGTAAGCTACAAAATCATCACTCTTTAATGTTTTTATTCCGGGAGTGAGCAGCGTTTGTTGTGGTTGAAATTCGTGTCCCCATTCGCCGGCCTTATGAGAAAGCACATATTGATCGGCAGGTAACACCACATTTCCGGATTGAAGATTTTCAATATGGATATTATCCTTTTTGCCGGTGTTGGTTATCACAGCCCATTTTTCCAATATGTCAAACTCCGGCAATACCCTTATAAAAGTTTCTACCTGTAGCGGGTAATGCCTGTCTTTCTGCACAAGCTTTAATGTGTGCCTTTGTTCCAAAATAATCGTTTCCGCTTTTACAAACTCCAGTTCAACATCCCTTACTCCATCTTTGAATACAACTTCAAGCATGGGTGTTTTACCTGCAAATCCACCCCGCACCGGCACTTCATCGGTAGCTGATTGCCATTGTTCATTGTTCCCCTGAAAAGAAGCCATTTGTATGGGGCCATAGTAAACAGGTTTAACTGTTCCCTTGTCATCAACCATTAACCGCAATGCCGATTGTGAAGTTTTAATAAGCCATCCTTCAGGAGATGTTGTTGGATTGATAGGATTACTGTTGGGCTCCTGTGCCAATATTGAAGAGTGACTACCGATATTCAATAAGCAACAAACGGCTATTAACCATTTTTTCATGTGTTAATTTTTTATGTTTTTATGACAATGCTGATTGCTCCAGTGTCAAGCCCACTATTGGCCATACCAATGTTGTATGTTCGTGCCTATTGAGTTTTAAATTCTTTGCGTTTTTTGTTTGTCGTTCTACGCAATGATTTCGCTTTGCGATTTTTTAGAAATTCGCTAAATGCTTTATTCTCTTTGTCGCTTAAAGGCTTGTTGATAAAAACAAAGTCTTTGTCGTTCATTTTTTTGAAGTCTATCATAGCTTAAAATCTTTAAAATATTTTGTTGTTAAAATGTATGCCTCTCTCGTATCATATAAACATTCTATTTCCACCGAAAAGTTTTGCACCCAATGTCTATGCATAATGATCAACAAGTTGTGTCTTGGCAATAAATGATACCACTCCGTCATAACCTTTTTCAAAAGGAGATTTACATGCAAATGCAACAAGATTGCCAGCAACTCCTTTATACAATTTCTTCTTTCCCTTGTTGAATTTTGAACAACCAAAGTATCAAAAACCTCACCTGAAATAGCATTTTCAATAGAGTTGGGCAGCTTGTCTATCTCAAAATCAAGTTGAATTTCTTTCTGTTTTTTCACTCAGTAAATTTACAAAAAACAAGCCTGTGGGCAAGTTTGTTTTTGATTAGGTAGTGTTCAACGGCATGACACACAACGTTCAACAGTTTTGCGTCGGCAGGGCATTTGGAAAACGTCTGCCGGAACTGCTGACGATATAAGATAAAAGTTGAAAATATATTCTCTTGCTCAGCCGTGTTTGGACAGCCTGAATTTAGTCGCCGGTAGGCGACAAGAGAAAAGTGCGTGGCGAAGACGTCACGCACAGCAGGTACATATCTTCTAAACACTGTTTTGTCATCATCTGCCAAACTTCTTCTTCAATGCACTCAATGCATCTGTAAAATTAGCCTGGGATAAATCTGGTTCTTTCTTTTCATGTCGTTTTTGAGATGGATTATTATTCCTGCGCTCATTGCGTGCCGGCATTTCCTGCGTTTGTTTTATAGATAGTGCAATGCGTTTGCGTACCATATCCACTTCAAGCACTTTCACTTTTACATGGTCGTTTAACTTCAATGCTTCATTGGGGTCATCAATATACTTGTGTGTTATTTCAGAAATATGCACCAGTCCATCCTGCTTTACACCAATATCAACAAAAGCGCCAAAGCGGGTAATATTGGTTACTATGCCCGGCACAATCATACCCACCTGCACATCATTTATAGAATAAATATTAGCAAACTCAAATTGCTGTAATTCACTTCGGGGGTCAAGCCCTGGCTTTTGCAATTCTTTTAGGATGTCATTGATGGTATGTTCACCAAACTGTTCGCTGATGTATTTTTTAGTATCGATATTTTTTACAACAGCTTCATTGCCTATCAGTGACTGTACCGCCACATTATTATCAACAGCCATTTTTTCAACCAGGGTATACGCTTCAGGGTGAACGGCGCTCGCATCAAGCGGATTATTTCCTTGTTTTATGCGTAAGAAGCCAGCACATTGTTCGTAAGCTTTTCCTCCCAGGCGCGACACTTTCAGCAACTGGTTCCTGTTAGTAAACCCGCCATTTTCATTGCGGTATTTAATAATATTATCAGCGAGCGTGCTGCCGATACCACTTACATACGACAATAAATGTTTGCTTGCCGTATTCAGGTTAACGCCCACCTGGTTCACGCAGTTTACCACAGTTTGATCAAGCCGCTCCTTCAGCCTGAACTGGTTTACATCATGCTGGTATTGTCCAACACCAATACTTTTAGGGTCAATTTTTACCAGTTCCGCCAGCGGATCCATCAAACGTCTGCCAATACTAACGGCGCCGCGTACTGTAATATCCTGGTCAGGAAATTCTTCCCTTGCAGTTTCTGATGCCGAGTATACAGAAGCGCCATCTTCATTCACTAAAAATATGGGTAACCCAAGGTTGAGTTTTTTTATAAACTGTTCTGTTTCTCTTCCCGCAGTGCCATCACCAATAGCAAATGTTTCTATGCGGTATGTGTCAACCAGGTGCCGGATAGTATATTCTGAGCTTTGCAGCCTGCCTGGCTCATGCACATATATCAAATCATTTTTTTTGAGATCACCTTTTTCATCAAGGCAAACCACTTTACAACCGGTTCTGTAACCGGGATCAATAGCGAGTACTCTTTTGCCGCCCAACGGTGCGCTCAACAATAGCTGTTTGAGATTTTCCGCAAAAACATTGATCGCTTCTTCATCCGCCTTTTGTTTCAGTAATGTTCTGAACTCCGTTTCCAGTGCAGGTTGCAGCAAACGCCGATAGGAATCTTTTACCGCTTTCTTTACATGTGTGCTGCTTTCGCTCATGCCCTTCACGTATAATCCTTCAATTACAGAGAGCGCAGTTTCTTCTTCGGGCTCTATGGCAATACGCAAAATGCCTTCCATAAAACCACGCAATACCGCCAATGCACGATGGGAGGGCACTTTTAATACCGGTTCGCTATAATCAAAATAATCTTTAAACTTTATGCCTTCCGTTTCTTTATCAGTGATAACCTTGCTGCTTAACGCCGCTTTATCTTCAAACAATTTTCGCATTTTTGCACGCACCTGCGCATCTTCATTGATCTGCTCCGCAATAATATCTCTTGCGCCCTGCAAAGCTTCTTCAGCAGTTTTTATTGTATCATTTATAAAAGTGGCAGCATATGCATTAATATCTTCATTCTTTTGCTCCAGCATAAAAATGGATAATGGCTCCAATCCATTTTCTCTTGCTGTTTGCGCTTTGGTTTTTCTTTTAGGTTTATACGGAAGATAGATGTCTTCGAGCTCAGCGAGTGTTTTAGCATTATCCAGTTTTTGCTGTAATGCTTCTGTCATTTTTTCCTGCTCGGTAATAGATTTTTCTATCGCAGTTTTTCTTTCAGTAAATGCTTTAAGCGCTTTTAGCTCATCTTCTATACCCTGCACGGCCACTTCGTCCAAAGCGCCTGTTTTATCTTTACGGTATCTTGCTATAAATGGAATGGTAGCCCCTTCATTTAATAAAGAAATAACTGTTTCAACCTGCTGCGGTTTGATGGATAATTTATCCGCTATTATAAATGCAAATGCTTTCATACGGCCGCGAAACTAAGGAGTTGTTTTGAAAGAAAAATTTTAAAAAATAAGGGAGTTTGAGTAATAGGAACTTTCTCCTCATTTCACAAATAAAAACCCCCGGCAAATATGCCAGGAGTCTTATTGATATATATCGAAATTATAGCAGTGCTAATTATTTACCGCCACCTATTTTGAAAAATACACCAACATCAAAAGTCCAGAATTTATCTGTAGGCTTTGTGTCGATACTACTGTTTGCACCGGGAACAGTAATATTATTTTTATCACCCGATCCGAATAAGAAATTATAGCCTGCCTGTCCGAATATACCTACCGGTCCAAGTTCAACATTTAAACCTGCTCTCGGCGCAGCACCGAAAAATGTTTTCTTATCACTCGTATTATAATATGAACTGTTGCCGTTATTTTGAGTGATGGTCAGCATATACTGCCTGAAATATGCACCCAAATCCGCACCTATATAAGGACGTACAGGAGCTTTGCCAAAATAATAATCAAGCGAAGCTGTTACAGGTACAATT